>JAIRSA010000023.1 GCA_031255695.1 Eubacteriales Family XIII. Incertae Sedis bacterium
TACTTGGCCGACGGTATGATGGTCGCGCCGATCGCCACCTGCAGCTCCTTCTCGATGCGGTTGATCGCGCCGAGGGAGTAGGAGACGGCGATGAGCTGGCCGTACTCGGTGACATAGTAAATGCCGCGTATGTCGTCGTTGAGGCGGTACTCGGCCTCCTTCAGGTGGTCGTTGTTGCTCTTGAACTGCAAGAACAGGAAACCGCTCTCCTGGTGCTTCTGCATCGCGCCGGGATAGAGCTTCGCAATGGACTTGCGCGTATCGTCCAGATCCCCCATAATCTCGTAGACCGTGATATATTCAGGGCGCCCAAGCATCATCGCGGCCTCCGTGGTGCTCACGTAAAACGATGATCTTATAAGGAAGGCGCTGATCTTCCTTCCGCCGATATAAAGCTCGGACATGACGAGCTGGTAGCGGCCGGCATTCTCTATAAGCGACTCGCACAGATACGATATCTCGCCGCCATTGTCATATTTCTCGATGGTGTTCTTGCATAGCGTCTCGCTGTCGCGGTTCGGCGCCGGGACTAGGGAGACGGACTTGCCGGAGAGGTATTTCACCGCCTCGGCGTCCTTAGCGAAGAAGCGCATGAGGAAATAGTTTATGAGCTGCTCGCTGGTGTCGAGCGTCACGCAGAGCTTATAGAACAGCGCGCTTTCCTCGTGCGGCGACATGATGACGGCCGGCGACAGCAGGAACATGAACTCGTCCTTGCTGGCAGGGAGCCGCGAGATGGTGCCCCTGCTCACGGAAGAATACTTCTGGGCCAGGTACAGCGCCTCCTTTTCGGTCAGATCGACCTTGGCGCCGCCCAGCCCCCCCAGCATGGACTGCTCGGCCTCGTAGAGCGCGTCGGCGTCGTCGCCCAGTATGCCCCGGTACGACTCTATGCCGAATTCCTCCGCGTCAATATAAAAGAACTGATGGAGGCTGGAGTCATAGTCCTGTGAATCCATCAGCCAATGTATGTACAGCACAAAAACGCCCATCAGCCGGGTATTGGTGGCGAATGCGTTTGAAAAGAGCTTATCCGAGCTTTGCAGCGAATGATGCAGCCCACCTTTAATGATCTTGAATCTGTTCTCTCTCAAAAGTTGTTCACCTCTCAGCTATCGGCAAGTATTCCATGTGCGGCTGCACGCAAATATACGCAGGGCGCATAATTTTGCCGCCGTCGATTAGCTCTTCTATCCTGTGGGCGCACCATCCGGCGACACGGGCTGCCGCGAAGATCGGCGTGGCCAGTGCGTCGGGGATATTGAGGGCCTTGTATACAAAGCCCGAATACAGATCCACATTGGCGGGCATGAGCTTCTCCACGCCCTTGTGCTCGGCGTACAGGCGCGGGCCCTCCGTCTCTATGAAATTGTACAACGCGAAATCGTCCAGCAGCCCCTTCTCCTCGGCAAGCTTGCGGGCCATCCCCTTGAGCAGGGCCGCCCTGGGGTCCGAAACGGTGTACACGGCGTGGCCGAGGCCGTAGATCAGCCCGCTGCCGTCGTTTGCCTCCCCCCGCAGGATCTTGGCAAGATAGGCGCGCAGAAGCTTTTCGTCCGTGATGTCCTTTACATTGTCGCGGATGTCCCGGATCATATTGATGACCTCGATATTGGCGCCGCCATGCTTGGGGCCCTTCAGCGAGCCGACGGCAGCGGCGATGGCAGAATACGTGTCCGTGCCCGTGGAGGTCACCACATGGGTGGCGAAGCTTGAATTGTTGCCGCCGCCATGCTCCGCGTGCAGGATCAGGCATATGTCCAGGATCTTCGCTTCGAAATCCGTGAACTCGTTCGTGGCGCGGGTGAGGCCCAGTATGGTCTCGGCCGTGGAACGCGTAGGATCGGGGAAATGTATGTGCAGGCTTTCATTGGCGAATGCCGTGCGCATGGCATGATACCCGCTGGCAATGAGGGCGGGGAAATACGATATCAGCTCGATCGACTGGCGCAGGACGTTGTCGACCGAGATATCGTCAGGGTTTTCGTCATATGAATAAAGCGCCAGCACGCTCCTGGCGAGTTTGTTCATGATGCTGCGCGACGGCGCAGTCAGTATCATATCGCGGATGAAGCCCTCCGGAAGCTCGCGCTTCCTGCCGAGAAGCCGCTCAAAGCCCTCAAGCTGCGCACTGTCCGGCAGCTTGCCGAAGAGCAGCAGGTAAGCCGCCTCCTCATAGCCGAAACGGTCTTCGGCCACGCAGTGCCTCACGATCTCCTCGATGTCATAGCCGCGCAAGAAAAGCTTGCCGGCCGTAGGGAGTTTCTCGGAGGAACTGCCTGACACATAGCCGCGCACATCGCCGACCCTTGTGAGCCCGACGACGACGCCGGAGCCGTCAGCATTGCGGAGCCCGCGTTTCACATCCCATTTTGTGTAAAGCGAAGGATCGATCTTGTTATTTTTGATCATATCGCATGAATAATTGTCCATATTGCCTTTGTCCCATCAATACTGCCCCTTGGTTGAAAATAGCCAATATCCATGAGCAGTATAAATTGCCTCTCCATGGTATAATCATACCCAGTGCACCCGTTATTTATTGACATAAACCCGGATAATAATAGAGACAGCCGCTCGCCGCAGCCCGCCTGACGCCCGTCAAGGCAGCGGCCGCAGCTTGCGCCGCCCGCGCCTCCGCCGCAACGGGGCCATGGCCCCGGACGGCGGGCAGCATATGTCTGTGGCTTATTTTATCATGCACTAGCGAAAATTACAATAGTGGCGCGGAATCGTTTTTTTAGTGGAAAAAGGGGTAAAATGTTATAGTTGCGCATAATGTTGGACTTAATGGGGATAAGCGCCGCTGGGGCCAGTGGCTAAAATATGGAGGTAAGATTTATGAGGAGGCTCTTGAAGCCGTTATTCATCGCGCTGGGCTTGCTGTGCCTGGCATTGGGCACGCTGGGGATATTCCTGCCCGTCCTGCCGACCACGCCGCTCTATCTGGCGACGCTGTTCTGCTTTGCGCGGGGCTCGGAGCGGATGCACAACTGGTTCGTGGGCACGAAACTGTACAAAAAGTACCTCGACCGCTTCGTCAGGGAACGCTCGCTGCCCCTGCGCACGAAGCTGGCGATCTGCATACCGGTGAGCGCCATCCTCATCATAACGATCTACTTCGCGCCGATATGGCATTTGCAGGTACTCATAGCCGTATTGATGCTTATCAAATGGTATTATTTCATATTCAGGATCAAGACATCGCCCAGCGGTGCACAAAATAGGCAAGAAAACAGACAAGAAAATAGGCAAGAAAATAGGCAAGAAAATAGGCAGCAGAATAAGCGGTAATGTAATGATAATAAGGAGGCAGGCGCATGATAGTTAATGGGGGCAGGCTCTTTGCGAGGCAGCTTAAAAGGGAAGGCGTAGAACAGATCTTCGCGTTGTGCGGCGGGCAGGTAATGCCGGTGATCTACGGGTGCCGTGAAGAGGGGATCAAGGTCATTGACGTGAGGCATGAAAATGCCGGCGTCTATGCGGCGGACGCATACGCGCGCGCCACCGGCAGGCCGGGCGTCATGCTGGCGACGGTCACGCCGGGCGTCATGCAGACCATGCAGGGCGTGTTCGAGGCGAGGGCGGCCGGTTCCCCGGTGCTGGTCATCTCGGCGTCGGTGGGCATCAGCGATTTCGACACGGGCGCGGAGCAGGACATGGGCATGGACACCATCACGATACTCAAGAGCAACACCCTGTGGGCGGCGAAGAT
>JAIRSA010000089.1 GCA_031255695.1 Eubacteriales Family XIII. Incertae Sedis bacterium
GTAAGCATCCCCAGCAGCTGCAGCGACTGGCCCGACCAGACGGCGATCATATTGAACAGCGCGTCCTGTATGTGGCCCTTGAAGATATTGCCCGTCATGAATTTCGTCGGCGGCATGTATTTCAGCGCGGCCTTCGGGAATATCTCCTTCGCCATTATCGCCTGGGCGAGCTCGTAAAGGAAACCGTCCTCGATGTTCGGGTCCATTTCGAAGGCATGCCCCAGCCCCATCTGCTCCTCCGGGATGCCCGCCAGCACCGCGAACTGCTCGTTGATGAACTGCGACGCCAGCACCGTATGCGCCTCTTCGAAGGCGTCCGCCGTGGTGAGGTAGTTGTCCTCGCCTGAGTTGAATATGCTCCCGCTGTAGTTGATTATCACACGCGAGAAATACTGGTCCACCAATGTGCGCTGCATATTGATATCCCTGAACAGTATCCCGTAGAGCGCGTCGTTCAGCATCACATCAAGGCGCTCCAGTGCGCCCATCGCGGCGATTTCAGGCATGCACATGCCCGACGAGTAATTGCAGAGCCGTATGTAGCGGCCCACTTCCTTGCCCACATCGTCCAGCGCCGCGCGCATGATGCGGAAATTCTCCTGCGTGGCGTAGGTGCCGCCGAAGCCCTCGGTCGTCGGCCCGTATGGCACATAGTCAAGCAGGCTCTGGGCGGTCGTCCTGATGACCGCTATTATGTCCGCGCCCTGCCTGGCCGCCGCCTGCGCCTGCACCACATCCTCGTAGATGTTGCCGGTGGCGACTATAACATATAGATATGGCCTACGTCCCTCACCTATTGTCTCTATCATGTTCTCCCGCGTCTCGCGCTGGGCCTTGATCTTCTTGAGCGACTCATGCGCCGCCGGAAGGACCTGCGCCAATGCCTCTTCAGGCGAGGCAGATGGCAGTTTCGTCAGATCCAGCTTGCCAGCCGCCACATCCTCTGCGATCTCCTGCGGCTGCATGCCCGTGGCCTTCATGGCGCTGCCTATCCAGTACGCCGCGCCCCTGTCCAGCACGCCCGCGTCCTTTAGCTGGTCGATCAGCACATTTGGCAGCGGCGACTCTACTTCATCCACCCCGTCAATGCCCAGAAGCCTGGCGACAGTCCTTTCCGTGCTGACTGTGGTATGCTTGTCGATGAAGCCCTGGACACTGCCCGCAACGCCTGCCGCGCACCCTCTTGCGCTGTCAATTGTTTTCGGGTCGAGATTTAGTTTGCTCATTTGTCTGTCTCCTTTCGGATCCGGGGCGCATTGGCGCGCCCCAGCACTATTGCTTGCGGGATCCAAACCCCCGCCTTCCATTCCGTTCCTGCCGTTTGGGGCCGGCGAGGCCGCCGCAGCCTCCACGCCGGCGCCACAAAGCACCTGCGGCCTGACGCCCCTACAGGGGCCGTCCGCCCCGCTCTATACCCCCGCCTTGAGTATATCCCTCGCGCCTTCTATTATCTCGCTCTTCACGCCGAGTATCTCAGCTATGCGCAGGGCCTCGCGCGGTATTTCCATATCCCCGGCCACGCGTTCCAGCCTGAAATCCATAAGCCCCGTCAATATCTCTATCCTCTCTTTAAGCCCCGCATTCTTGATCGTATCCGCCAGCTCGCCGAAATCCGCGCCCGCGAGGCCCTTGACCCGCAGGTTCACGACATCGTGCCCATCCGCCACATGATCGAAGTGGGTGGTCATGAGCGTGATGAACGGCTTCGTTGACAGATATCCCAGCAGGCTCTTCGTGAGCGCCCGCCCCTCCTGCGGGTTCGTGGACCCCGCTATCTCGTCAATGAAGATCATCGCCCTGTCCTCGCTGCCCGCGAGTATCGCGTTAAGATCCTCCATTTCGCTGCCGAAACTCGAAAGCCCCCTTTGTATGTCCTGGCTGTCGCCTATCAGTATGTGTATGGACGACGAAAGCCCGGCGAAAGCCGACTTGCATGGCACGAACAGCCCGTACTGCACCATCATCGCGATAAGCCCCGCCAATTTCATCGAAATCGTCTTGCCGCCCATGTTGGCGCCCGTGATGCATGTCACCCCTTCATCGAGGATTATGCTCACAGGGTTGTACTCCTGGCCCTTGCTCTTCAGGAAACGCTCCAATGGCAGATACCGCCCGTCCTCGATCCTGAGCGTATGGATCCTGACGATCTTCGGGCGGACACAGGAATTCCTGACCGCGTAGGCCCCCTTGGCCATTATGAAGTCCAGCTCCCCGATCCTGCGGCAGTTCTTGAGCAGCCGCTTGTGGTTCTTCTTTACCGACCTCGTCAGCCTCTGCCTGACCGCGAGCTCTTCCTCCTCTATCGTTGCCGCCAGCCCGTCAATCTCCTGTTGCAGGAAGTGCCCCGCTTCCCCTGTCCTGAGCGTGAACGTGACCGAAAAGCTGTCCTCGTCCCCCCTCTGCAGCGCCTCCGCGCCCTCCGCCGCCTCAAGCCGCTTCGTGTCGCCCCGCGCGACCACCAGATCGAACTTTGGCGTCAGCTCCAGGCCGTGCTCCCGCAGGAGCGCCGCCGCGTTCTTTTTCTGCTCGCGGCGCAGTTCCTGCTCCTTCTGCTTCTTGCTGGCCCTCAGGGCGGCAAGCTTTTCCGAAAACATATCGTATATATAGAAGGTGGGCAGCCGGTTCCCTTCAGGGTCAAGCTCGTTCAGCAGGGCGGACGTGTCCTCCATCTCGAAGCCGCCGGGCATGTCCACGCCCATGGCCTTGCAGGCCTCGTCCAGCTTGTCCGTGTTCAGCAGGAAGCATTTCACCTCGAACAGCTCGACAGTGGACAGCGCCTCTCCCCCGCTCTTCTCGAATGTGGCCCTTATATCCTTAAAATGTTTGAATATGCCGACAATCCTGTCAGCTTCCTCTTTGTAGGCCAGCAACACGTAGCAGATCTTTTCAAGCCGGTCCAGCTCCCCTTCCAGCCGGGCCTCGTCGCCCGGCATGTATGGCCGCATCTCCGCCATCCGTTTCTTTCCAAACGGTGTGGAAGGGCTGATCCCCGCCAATATCTCCGGGAACCCCAATTCCCTTTTCGTCCTCTCGCTTGAAATCCTCATTCCGTCCTGCCCTTCCTGATATCGATGACAGGTATCCCGCCCACATAGGCGCCTATGCTTCCGGCCAGCGCCCCGCTGTCGAATGAATAGCCCTCCGGCGACCACGGGTTTACAGTTATCGCGGCGATTTTGACACCCGACATCAAGAAAATTCTCAGCCCCTTTTTCTTCAGCCTCATCCACTCCGCCGCACCCAGGAATATCCGCGTCGGGTCGGCGACGATAATGCCAGTGTTTTTCAGCGCTTCCTGCGGGATCCCCGCAATGACGCCGCCGGTCAATGCCCCAGGTATATATATGTAGCTTTCGCCCTTGCCGATCTGGCCGGCCAAGGCCCTGCCTGCCGCCAGCCCTGTCTTGAGCGCGGAGACAGTTGCGGCGCCGTCCTTGAAGAAGATGATCTTGCCCGCGTTCTCTTCCTTCAGTATCACGTCCCGGATCCACGCCTCGCCGATCTCCGGCAGGCCGTACAGCTCCGCGACGCACGCGGTCTCTTCAGCGACTTTCGACATGCTGCGCGAAAGCGCGGCTCCAGTCGCCAGTATCACTGCGTCGGAGGCGGCCGGGGCCGCTATGGCCCTTCTGTCTATCGCGCCGTCTATCAGCACCATGTCGGCGCCCCAGGCCAGCATCTCCGCACACACCTCTTTCTGGCCGGATGTCGATACCGGCCCGGCGATCTGCACATAGCCGCATTCAGCGGCCCTGCATAGCATCACCTGCCCCATCGATGTCGAATGCCCCGTCTCGCACAGTATCTCAAGCCCCGCTTCCGAAAGCTCATAGAGCTTGGACGGGATGGTCACGATGGCGTCTTCGGGGACGTATACCTTCGGCTTTTCCGTCCCCGTGACCACATCGGCCGTCTCCCCGTCCCTTCCGGTGGAGCTTATGCCGAGGCGCATGCCCTCATCCTCCGCCTCGGCGATCAGGTAGTTGAGTGTGGTGGTCTTGCCGGCGTTTTTCGCCATGCCTATCACCGACACAGTCTTGTATTTGCTGGAAATATCGCGCAACAGCCCCATTGCCACACCTTTCAGATTGCCACACCTTTCAGGTAGTACTGAATGATATCCTGCCGGGCGCCCGGACGGCCATCCGCCCTGCCCTATTTCTTGTTCCTTGTGTGCCTGAGCAGACCTTCCGGCTCAAGCGAAAGCCTGTCGCCTTCGACGAGGGCAGCCACGCCTTCATAGTGATAGGACTTCTTGCCCGTGCAGTAGTCGCAGGTGCAGGCCACTTCCTCCTCGTGGCGCGGCTCCGTGTACGTGGTTATCACGCCTTCGTAGTTCCTCAGCACCACGCGGTCCGGCATCTGCGATATCATGTACTGCGGCATTACCGGGGTCTTCCCGCCGCCGCCAGGGGCGTCCACGACGAATGTCGGCACGGCAAAGCCCGACGTGTGCCCGCGCAGCGCCTCTATTATCTCGATCCCCTTCGATACCTTTGTCCTGAAATGCTCTATGCCGAGCGACAGATCGCACTGGTATATATAGTAGGGCCTTATCCTGTTCTTGACAAGCACGTGCACCAGCTCGCGCATGATATGCGGGCAGTCGTTCAGGCCCCGCAGGAGCACGCTCTGGTTCCCTAGCGGTATGCCCGCGTCCGCCAGCTTGGCCACGGCGGCCATCGCGTCCTCGGTCATCTCCTTCGGGTGGTTGAAATGTGTGTTCAGCCATATTGGATGGTATTTCTTCAGCATATTGACCAGATCGTCGGTTATGCGCATCGGCATTACCACAGGCGTCCTGGAGCCTATCCTGACGATCTCGACATGCGGTATCTTCCTCAGCTCGCTGATCGCGAATTCCAGCATCTCGTCCGAGACGCACAGCGCGTCGCCGCCCGATAGGAGCACGTCGCGCACTTCCGGCGTTTTGCGTATGTATTCGATGCACTTTTCGATATCGCCCCGGCTCCTTGCGCCATCGTTCTCGCCCGCAAGCCTGCGCCTTGTGCAATGTCTGCAATACATCGAGCACTGGTCGGTTATGAGCAGCAGCACCCTGTCGGGATACCTGTGCGTCAGCCCCGGCGCGGGCGAATCCTCGTCCTCATGCAGGGGATCCAGCATGTCCGCCTCGCCCCTGTGCGTCTCCGACAGTATGGGCACGGCCTGCATCCTGACGGGGCACCTGGGGTCGTCCGGATCCATCAGGGACGCATAATAAGGCGTGATCCCGACGCGGAAACCGTCCATTACCTTAGCTATGTCCGCCTCCTCCTTAGGGGTCAGGTTGACGACCTGGCGTATCTCCTCGACGCTTGCCAGCCTGTTCCTGATCTGCCAGCGCCAATCATTCCATTCTTCCTGGCTAACGTCTTTCCAAAGGGGCACATCTTTCCAATTCCTTATTTTACTCATCGCAAATTCTCTCCTTATGCTGTCCTCCGATTAAAACGCAAATATGCCGTATGTCGTTTAGTCGGAAAACACAGTGTTAATCCTCACCATCGTGTATATTCACCATAATATAAAAGTATGGCGGCGCCGCGCCCGCCTGCTAAAGTCCGCAGGCATGGGCGCCATGCCGCCCGCCAGTCCCTGCCCGGCCGGCGTCCCTGTCCGCAGCCACATCCGCCAAGGCCCGCCGTAGGCCAGGCGCTTCGGGGCGGCTGGCCGTCCGGTTGCCTGCCCCCACCGCCGCTTTCAGGCGGCCGGCTGTCCGAATGCCCGCTATAAGGCGGCCTTGGATGGGCTGCTTGATTCAATTAAGCGTACATCTCTTCGAAGAGCTTCCTCAGCCCGTCGTTTTCGCGAAGGACCTGCAGCGCTATGTCCGCATGATCCTTGCAGTACCCATTCCCGATGATCATGTTCACGTCTTTGCCTACGCCCTCTGCGCCCAGGGCCGCCTTGGTGAAGCTCGTCGCCATCGAGAAGAAATACACAGTCCCGCGATCCCTGCATGCCAGTATCGACGCCATCTCCGTGTTCTCGATATTGACGCAGTTGATCACGATGTCCGCAAGCTTGCCGCCTGTCAGCTCTGAGACCTTGTTGTACAGCCCCACGGCGTCCGTCGCGTCGAATGGGAAGTACTCGTCAGCGAGCCCAAGCTTCCGCGCCCTTTCCGTGGACTTCTCGCTCCCGCCGACGCATATGACCTTGCCGGTCACGCCTGCCCGCTTCTTTGCCTCGTGTAGGCACAGCAGGCCGGATTTGCCGCCGCCGCCGATGACCACCACTATATCGCCGGACTGCACGAGCCTCGCCGCCTGTGCCGGCGCCCCCGCTACGTCAAGCGCCGACAGCGCCAGCGTCTCCGGCATGTCCTTGGGCAGGACCGCGTAGATCCCGCTCTGGAAGAGGATCGCCTGCCCTTTGATATCGACCTGGTCTATATCAGGCCGCACATCCAGTATCTCGTCGATCACCAGCGGTGTCAGGGAAAGCGAAACCAGTGTGGCCAGCTTGTCGCCCACTTTCAGGCTGCCCTTGTACGCCGGCCCGATCTCCTTGACCGTCCCGATGAGCATGCCGCCGGAACCCGTGACCGGGTTTTTGTGTTTCCCCGCTTTCGCGACAATGCCCTTCATGATCTTCTTGATCTCCTCGACATTGCCGCCCGCCTGCTTTTCAATCTGCGTAAAGCTTGCGGAATCGACGTTCAGGGTCTGCACGTCAATAAGGACCTCGTTGTCGTAAATCTCCATCGTGTTGTCGATCACATCTGCTGGCTGTGGCAGCACGCCTTTGGGGGAAATGACTCTGTGTGTCCCGAACGGGCATCCTTTCTTCATCTCTAATCTCCTTTCTTGCCGGCATCACCGCCGGCCTGACGTAAGCCGCCTGTGCTCCGGGCGCCCCTTTGGCAATGCCGCAGGGGATCCCGCAATGCCCTCACTGCCATGGCAGCGATCAGGTGCCCGCCCGCATTTTCCTGGCAGGGGGCGCACATTAGGCTTATCGAGAGCGGTATAGTAAATTTACATATTTTACATGCAAATGCTGTGCCATTGGCGGACCGCTACGGGCCTGCGCGCCGCCCTGCGCCAGGGTCTGCGCCGCCATGGCCCCGCTCCTGTTGGCACATGCCGCCCGCGATGATCGGGCGGCTGCCGACGCGCCGTTTTTTGTCCAACAAAAGCTGCCGATATGGCCGCTATGCCGGCCATCAATGAACATGACCTGGTTCAACCGCGCCATATGCGAACCGTTTTCGGTTCAATTCGCGGTTCGCCACAATCCCCTAAAATCCCAGACGCGCGTGATATGCCCCTGCCGCCACCAGACCCACCATGGCACATAATTTGCATTTTATAACTTAATAACCGCACGACAAATGCAGGGCGTTTCGTGGGCGCGGCCTTGGCGCGGTGTCCGTGGCGGCCCCGCAGGCGCACTTGCTGCTG
>JAIRSA010000127.1 GCA_031255695.1 Eubacteriales Family XIII. Incertae Sedis bacterium
TCGGATGCCGGGATGCCTGAAGCCGCTGCCACAGTAATAAGGCTGAGCCCTTCGGGGCTTGAACGCTACGCCCGCTGCCCATTCGCCCACTTTGTGGCCTACGGGCTGCGCCCGGCGGAGAGCCGCACATACGAAATCGGCCCACGCGAGCGCGGCGATCTGCTGCATAAGGTGCTGATGGGCTTCTCGAAAGAGCTCACGGTGCCAGGTGTCCCCGTTACCGGGGACGGCTCCAAGTGGATGAGCGTGGACCGCGAGGGCTGCAAAATGATCGTTGACGGGATATTCTCAAGGCTGATGGAGAGCCCCGGCGACAGGGACAGGGCATTCGCGGGCATATTCAAACAGGGCAGGCTGGAAGAGTATAGGACCGAGAGGATAAAATCGGCGGCCTACATGGCGGCGTGGATGATAGCGGAGCAGGTCAAGGCCGGGATCATCGATGCGATGTTCTTCGAAGAGCGCTTCGGGCACGGCAAAAACTTCCCGCCCGTCACGCGCCGCATGGAGGACGGGACAGAGATAAGGATAGAGGGGCAGATAGACAGGGTCGATATCATAAGCGGAGGCAGGGTCAAGATCATAGACTACAAATCGGGCGACGAGAGTTTCGACATAGAGGAGGCCAGGCAGGGCTGGCGGCTGCAGCTGATGCTGTACCTTGAGGCGGCCACCGCACCTGCGGCGCCCGCCCCAACCGCCGCGCAGGCCGCCACGGCCATGGCTGCCGCGCTAGCAGGCGCCTCAGCAACTGCCGTAGCCCCAGCCACTGCTACGGGTGCCGCGTTTGCGGCACCCGCCCCAGCCGCCCCCGCGACTGAAAGGCCGCGCAGGCCGGCGGGGGTCTTCTACTTCCGGATAGCCGAACCAAGGCTGGACTGCGGCGCCTGGGATATGAGCGGGCCGGGGATGGGCGCGGAGCGCGTCGAGAAGGAGCTGCGCAAGGCATTCCGCATGGACGGGGTCGCCGTGGACAGCCAGGAGGCGCTCAGGGCCATAGCCGGGACGGAATTCGACGGCCCGCATTTCAACAGAGGCTATTCCGACATCATAGCCGTGAGGGCGGGGAAGGACGAGGCCACCGGCGAGGACGTGCTGTTAAAGAGCCATCCGGCATCCCGCAAACTGCTGGATGAAGAGGAATTCGAACAGCTGCGGAAGGATGTGGGGCAGAGGGTGCACGAGTTCTGCGCGGCCCTGGCGGATGGCGTGATATACGCCGAGCCTAAGAGCGCCAAGGAGCATTCGGCCTGCCGCTTCTGCGGCTATAAGGCCATATGCTGCTACGATCCCAGGGCGGCGCATGGCGGCCCCGGCATTCCCGGCGGCACAGGCATTCCTGGCGGCCCCGGCATTGCGGGCGGCCCAAGCATTGTGGGCGACCACGGCATTGTGGGCGGCCACGGCAGCCATGGCATCCCCGCCGGCACCGGCGGCTCAGGCAACAGCCCAGGCGGCCCGGGCGGCCAGGCGGATAGCATAGACATCAGCATTGACATTAAATAAAGACGAAGCGGGGGGTGTTACATGCAAGGAAATACCTTTAATGGCGGCGCGGCCGGCGCCGATAGGGGGCCGCAGGGCGTTGCGGCCTTGAAGAAGCACGACATGAGGCCGGTGAGCATCGTTTTCATGATATATTGCCTAGTCGCGGCGGGCGCTTTCGGGATCGAGGAGATGATCCCCATAAGCGGGCCGGGGCTGACGCTCACGATGCTGATCGTATTCCCGATCATATGGGCATGGCCGATAAGCAATATGGTAGCCGAGGCGGGCTCCATACTGCCGTCAGAGGGCGGCGTATATGTTTGGGTGAGGGAAGCGTTCGGGGAGTTTTGGGGCTTTCAGGCGGGATGGTGGAACACGGTCAGCATATACATCACAAATGGGGTCTACACGGCGCTGGTCGTGGACTACATGAGCCAGTACATCGATTTTTCCGACAGGACGGCCTTCATGATAAAGCTGATCATGGTGGCGGCCTTCACGATTGTGAACCTGCTGGGGCTTAGGGAGGTCGGGATCGTGAGCAGCGTGCTGTCGGCACTGATAATAGCCGCGTTCGCGGCGGTGACCGTCGTCGGCGCCATCAACTGGAACCAAAGCCCCATGACGCCGTACATCGCCGACGACCTGAGCCTGCTGGAAGGCCTCGGCGGCTCGGTGTCCATATGCGTCTGGATGTATTGCGGGTACGAATGCATATCGACGCTGGCGGGGGAGGTGAAAAACCCGCAGGTCATCCCTAAGGGGCTGCTGTTCGCGATGCCGCTGATCGCGCTGACCTACGTGTTGCCGACAATGACCGGGCTCGCGTCGGTGGGCCGCTGGGAGGACTGGTCCACAGAGGGCGGCCCCGGCAGCGTGGGCTATGCGGACGTGCTGGCGGACAACCTGGGCCCGATATGGGGCTATGCCTTCCTTTTCGTGGCAATAATCTCGCAATGCGCGATATTCAACACCTACCTGGCATCCGGGTCGAGGGGTTTCTTCGTAATGGCGGACGACCACCTCTGCCCAGGTTTCCTCGTCAAGGTGGGCAAGAAGAGGGGCGTGCCCTACGTGGGGGTCCTTTCCCTGGCGGCGGTGACTGTGCTTTTGGCGCAGTATGGCTTCAAGACATTGGTGATGGCCGAGGTCATATTCATACTTGCGCTGTACATCATATTGCCGCTCGCGGTGATCAAGCTCAGGAAGAAGATACCCGTATCGGAGCGCACCGGCTGCTACGTCATGCCTGGCGGCAAGATAGGCTTGATGTATTTCACCCTCGTCCCGATGGTGCTGGCCTTCATAATCTATTTCCTGAACGGGACGGACTATTTCCTGATCGGGATAATAGGGGCTTCGACCGGGCCGGTCTTCTACATGGCCTGCAAGTGGATGTACGGCGGGATGGCCGTCAATGATCCGGAGGGCTATCCCCTGAACCGGATGACGCGCCTGGCCCAGGGCGACACATTCAGGCTGGCGGTCTACGCGTCCATCGCCGGCGCGATGTCGCTGGCCGGCTCCGTGTTCCTCAGCTGGTATGAGGGGGACGGCGGCGCCGAGTACTACGCGGAGAAGGCAGAGAGCGTGTTCTTTTCGGATTTCTGGCAGATGATAGAGATACTGAAAGTCATGGGCATTGTCTTGCTGGCCATTGCAGCCGCGATGTTCATAATAGGGAGAATGGTCGAGAAAGGCAGACGGGCCGCAGAATAGCCCAGACAGGCGGCAGGCCGGAGAGCGGATAAATAGGTGGAAAAGGCGGCGTGCCGCAGAATAGGCAGGGCAATAGGAGGAAGGCAGGCGGGCCGCACAGGACAGTATAAATACACATAATACATAATAATAGAAAGGGAGTTGATCTGAGATGAAGATGCTGCTGGTAGGCGCCGGCGCGGTGGGGGAGTCGATCCTGAGGATTTTGAAGTCGCGTGATCCAGACGGGGAATGGCTTGAGAAGGTCATAGTCGCAGACTACGGCCTAGAAAGGGCGAAAGCCGTATGTGCGGAGCTTGGCGATCCGGGGCGCTTCCTGCCGGAACACGTGAACGCCAAGGATATCGATATGATAGTGGGGCTGATCAAGAAGCATGGCTGCACCCATGTAATGGATGCCGCCGCGCCGTTCATTGCGAACAATATCTTCGATGCCGCGTTCGAGGGCGGCGCGGGGTATATTTCCATGGGGACATGGTCCGTGCCGCTGGACTCGCCGAGGTACGGCTACGGCCTGGAGAACAGCTTCTCTCTGCACATGGCCGAATACAACTTCAAGAAGCACGAAGCTTGGGCGGAGAAAGGGCTCATGGCCTGCATCTGCCTAGGGATAGACCCAGGCGTCACGGACGTGTTCGCCAAGTTCGCGGCGGAGTATCTGTTCGACGAGCTCAAGGAGGTCCATATAAAGGACGGCGGGGACATGTACAACCCAAGCGCCGGGGAGGACGACGTCACCTTCGGCTTCAATGTCTGGACTGTGCTAGACGAATGCATGAACCCGAACGTGGAATGGAGCAAGAGCAAGGGCTACCTGGTAGAAAAGCCGTTTGCGGGGCGTGAGGTGTTCGAAATGCCCGCAGGGGTGGGCCCCAACGTCATGGTGAAGGTGGAGCACGAGGAGCCTGTACTTATGCCCAGGTATCTGCAACAGTACGGGCTTGAGCGGGTCACGTTCAAGATCGCCCTGGACGACCATCTGGTGAATGCGCTCAAAGTCATTGAGGTGCTTGGGCTCAGGAGCATGCGGCCCGTGGATGTCGGCGGGGTCATGGTGCCGCCGCGCGACGTGGTGGCGGCGGTCGCCCCGCAGCCCAAGGACATAGGCGACGAGATGGTGGGGAAGATGTGCGTGGGCGTGCATTGCGTAGGGATAAAGGACGGCAAGCGGCGCGAGATATTCATGTACCAGCCATTTGACAACCAGGAATCCATGAAGAAATGGGGCATGCAGGCGGTTGTGGCGCAGACGGGCTTCGGCGCGGCCATAGGCGTCGAACTCATAGGGCGCGGCATATGGGGCGGCGCCGGCGTCTTCGGGCCGGAGTATTTTGACCCCGTGCCCTACCTCAAGCTGATGGACGAGGCGGGCTTCGAGTACCATATCATAGAGATGGAAGCGGAATACAAGGAAGAGAAGGATCGGGAGATGATGCAGCGCTGCTTCGCGGAAGCCGAGGCGCGCGGCCGTATATAGAGCGCAAAAAGGCCGGGATGGGCGGTAGCATCTGCGGGGGCGCGGCAGCCCGCATGCGCCCGGACAGCAAGGGATAGGGCGGCAGACGGCCGCGATGGCCAGCGGCATCTGAGGGCGCGGCAGCCCGCAGGCGCCCGGACAGCAAGGGATAGGGCGGCAGACGGCCGCGATGGCCTGCGGCATCTGAAGGCGCCGCAGCACCCGCAGGCGCCGCGACGGAAGGAGTATGGCAGACAGTGAAGATCGTATGCATAGGCAACAGCAATGTAAATGGGTTCCCGCATCCGCGCAGCCGGTGCTGGGTATCGCTTTTCCGCGAGATGACGGGGCACAGCGTGATAAACAAGGGGATCAACGGGGACAGCACCGATGGCGTGCTCCAGCGTTTCGCCAGCGATGTGTCGGCGCACAGGCCGGGCATGGCCATAGTGCTTTCGGGCACAAACGACTTCATACTGCTGGGGCGCGGCCCGGAGGAAGTAATGGAGAATTACAGGAAGATGGCCGGGCTGGCCATGGGGCAGGGCATAAAGCCGGTGTTCCTGATCCCCCCGCTTACGGAGCCGGAACAGGCCAGCAGGGCCTGGCTCGACGGCACGGACTACCATGCCTGCAACAGGCAGCTTGCGGAACTGCGCGGCATGATGCTGGAATACGGCGAGGCGGAGGCCGGCAATGCCCAGGTGATCGATCTGCAGACGGCGTATACGGGCGGCTTCGTGGACGGCATACACCTGACAGAGGAGGGGCACGCGCAGGCCGCGCAGCTGATCGCCGCAGCGCTGGCCCACATAGAATAGGGCAGGCAGGGCCTACGCCTACGCTGACGGGCGCCGGCCCTGCTGCAGTCAGCGGCACCGCCCCGGCGCCTGCGCCTGGATTTTGCCCACAGAATAGGCATATACTTCCTGGTATCCCAAAATCGCATATTTTCATGAATTTATTACATTAAATGGCGAATCTTATATTTACTTTTCTATTCCCAGGTGCTATAATTGTGGCATAAGCAGCCAGGCGGGCCCCGCCTGCCTAGGCTGCGCCCATCATCTTTGTATGGCCGTATCATGCCCTGCCTGGCTTGCCTATATTTCTACAATGCGCTATTTGCACTGCTTGCTGTTATTTTATTGCCATATCATGTTCTTGCGCTATTTATGCTGCGTGGCATTTTGGACCGCCGCAGCTTTGTATATGCAAAAGTCCGGGCATGGTGAAGGGGGGAAAGACTAAACGGCAGCCCGATACCGCAATCCGCACTGCAATCCGTATAGAATAACAATGCAGTATAGAAAGGAAAGGTAGTATATGCTAAAGAAGCGTGTATTGGCGTGGGTATTGGCGATCACAATGGTCATCGCCTACATCCCTTACTCACCCGTCTCACAGGTACAGGAGGTGTCTGCGGCGCTTGAGACTGGATACCTGATGGAGCTGACGGACGATGACGCGAACCTGATCGACGTCAGCAGACCTGAGGACAAAGATAGTATTGTCGACTATAATTATCTGACATATCCCGGATTCGACGTGCTTATGTACAACAACGACTACAATGGCATGTTCGGCGACGAGCATCTGAGCGGGATAACCCTGATCCTTCATGGGCAGCGCATCGCAGGGAACGGCGATATCCATCTGCTGCCCGTGCCAGAACAGTGGGATGCGGCGGCGCCGGCTTCGTCGTCGCCGATATCGCCGGCGAACCAGGTCGGCACGACGGGGAAGCAGCCCCGTGAATATGACTATGTAAACAATACCATCACGCTGCCGATGAAGTATGTATACGCCACCGGCCCCACTGTAACTACGGAAAAAGACATGGAATACGACCTGGTGGCGAAGCCAGAGCCGGGCGGCGTGGAACTCAGCGTGATACTCAGGGAGGACATGCCCCCGGAACTTGAGAACTCCGCGAGCTTCAACCTGGAATTCATCCCGTCGCTCTACAAGAACAAGAGCTATCGCGTGGATAGTGACAAGGACGGCACCTACGACATCTACGGGGTATTCCCGCTTGCGCCGGAAGACCCGATGGATGAAGACTGGCCGCGCCCGACGCTGCAGGGCAATGCCTGGTACGTGGACCAGTGGAATACGGAAAAGGGGCCTTGGCAGCCACGCCCGCTTGCGCGCGGCTACCAGTTCAACCTGGCGCCGGAAGACGAGATCAGCCACGTCAGCGTGTCGTCGGACAGGCAGATGTCCATATATGACGGGCGCAACCGGTCGCAGAACGGCTGGTTCACGCTGACAGAAAGGATCGCCCCAGGCAGCAAGGCGGGGCAGACAGTCGTGAAGTGGCACATCAAGGCGCCGGTGCAGTCAGGCTGGACCAGGGAGCCCAACATAGCCCACAGCCAGGCGGGCTACGGCACGGGCCTCAAGAAAGTCGCCGTTATGGAGATAGACAAGAACGACACCTCGCCGCCGCTGACGGCGCAGCTGATGCGCTTGGAGGCTGACGGCTCCTACAGCCTGGCCTTCCAGGGCAACCTGGGGGAGGCGCGGCGATGGACGCGGTATGACTATAGGGACTTCGACTTTTCTTCCGTGAATGTCCCCGGCCTATACGCGATAAGGTATGACGGCATCACCACCGACATATTCCCGATCAGCGACAATGTATACGACAACATATGGCAGCCGGGCCTGAGCGGGTTCCTGGCCACGGCCATGGATCACATGGAGGTCAGGGAGGGCTACCGCATATGGCATGGCGCCGCGCATATGGACGATGCCCGCATAGGCGAGCCCTTCGAGAACTCGCCAACGAGCGGCACGAGCATACCGTGGTTCGACGGCCAGGGCGTGGCGCTCGACGCGCTCCCGGATGTCGTCAAGGCGAAAGGCCTTGAAATAGGCAGCCGTGTCCCTGGCATGGCCGTAGGCGGATGGTTTGACGCAGGCGACTTCGACATCGAGCTGGGCAGCAATATGAACGTGCTGAGGAACCTGATATACACAGCGGAGGCCTTCGAAAATCTGGACGGCTATGACACGCTCGCGGTCGAGTGGAGCGAGGATACAGGCGGGTCCGCCGAGATGCATAAGCCTGACGGGGTTCCGGACATTGTACAGCAGGTCAAGCACGGCGCACTGCAGATCCGCGCGAATATAGAGAATGTCGGCGTGGTCAACGGCGTCATCGAGGTGCCGACCCTGAGGCAGTACACCCATCTGGGCGACGGCTCCACCGACACGGACGGCTTCATATATGACCCGAAACTTGACGAGAATGATATAGTGGAGCGGGACGGCAAGGTCTATTCCGGCAAGAATGACGACCGCATGATCATGATGTACAGGAATACAGGCACGACTGGCGTCGTGCCTACGGCGCTGCTGGGCAACCCAAGCATAGGTATGGCTGGGGCGGCGGCCGTGCTGAGGGGCTTTGACAATGGACTGGCGGATCTGTGCCTTGAGACGGCCGAGAGTATATGGGAGAATGAAGGCCCTGCGGCAATGGCTGGTGCAGACGCCGCGCTGAAGAGGAATGCCTTCAACACCCTCGTGCAGCTGGTGCTGGCCTCCGATGCCGCCGAGGACGAAACCAGGCTTGCCAAGTACAAGGGGCTTATCGAAGCTCTGTTGAGCGGCGCTGGCGGCGGCAATCCCTTCCTCGCCGCTGGGCTATTGCCGATAAATACACATTACACAGCGGCGCTCATAATGGATCAGATGGGCGGACCCTACGCAGAGCTGGTGAAGGCGGCGGCGCTGGCGGCGGTTGACGGCGGCCTGTATGCCTTTGCGGCAGATACGCCATTTGGCTTCAGCGAGAGCCTGACTGCCACATGGGGCCCGGGTTCCGGCAAGATCGGCTCCGGGTTAGGGGCGGCCATGCTGCTCAAGACATTTGAGGGCAGGCTTGATGACAGCGACGAGCTTGAGACATTTAAAGTGCTTGAAGACCATGTGATCCGCGCCATGAACTACACCATGGGCACACATCCATATAACTCCACTTCATGGCTTACAGGCGTGGGCGCGAATTCCCATAAATACCCATATAACAGCAACCGCGGCGAGGAAGGCTTTATACCGGGCTCCATAGTGCCAGGGTATATAAACTTCCGGCCCGACTTCCCGGAATCGCTCGACAACTTCAGCTTCCTCTGGGCGGAGAACGAGTGCACAGTCGGCGTCGTAAGCACATGGATCGCGCCGGCCAAGATGGCGGCGGAGATTGCTGCCAGAAGGGCGGCGCCAGCCGCGCCGGCCGCTAGCAAGGATTTCAGCAATACCTTCATGATGCATGCAGAGGAGGCGCCAGCCCCGCCGGACATCTTCGGCGCGCCGGTATTCCCTGCGGCGTCATTGAAGACGCAGGGCTTCGATCTGTTTATGTACAACACCACGTTCAGCCCCGTATTCGGCGATCAGCACTGCGCCGGGGTGGAGCTGATCCAGAACGGGCGGCGCATAGCCACCAACGGCGACATACACCTGCTGCCGACGCCGGAACAGTGGGATGCGACCCCTGCGCCCATACTGAACGGGCGTGGCGCGGATCTGGAGAATAACACGGTGAGCGCCACGCTGACCATACCGGGCAGCGACACAGGCGGCGTGGAACTGGCGGAAGTGAAGTATACCATCAAAGCCGAGCCGGAGGCCGGCGGCGTCAAGCTCAGCCTTATACTGGACGCCCCGCTGCCGCCCGATCTGGCCGGCAAGGCAGGCTTCAACCTGGAGTTTATGCCCAACCTCTACAGGGAGAAGGGCTTCCAGGCGGACAAGAACGGCGATGGCACATATGACGACTTCGGCATATTCCCGCTGCTGCCATTTGCGGACATGGAAGAGAAGGACAGGGCCAGGACGGTGGACCAGGCATGGTATGTGAAGGAGTGGAACAAGGACAGGGGCGATTACCAGCCTGTCCCCTTCGCTAAGGGCAAGAGCATAGTGCTGGCGCCGGAAGACAGCGAGAACCGCATACGCGTCAAGACAGACACGGGCGACCTGGAGCTCTTTGACGGGCGCAACCGCTCGCAGAATGGGTGGTTTGTGCTGCGCACGCTGATCCCTGCCGGCGGGACGCAGATAGTCTGGCATATAAGCCCTGACATCGAGCCCGGCTGGGCCAGGGAGCCCAATGTCGGGCACAGCCAGGCAGGGTACGCGCCCGTGCGGGAAAAGGTGGCCGTTATAGAGCTTGACCCTGCGTTCAGCGCGCCAGGCACGGCTACCGTAGAGCGCCTGAATGACGACGGCACATATACGGCGGTCTTCACGGGGCCGCTGGGGCCGGCCAAGAGATGGCTGCGCTATGATTACAGGGATTTCGACTTTACATCCGTAAATGCCCCTGGCGTGTACACGATCAATTACGCAGGGAAAAGGACGGACGTATTCCGCATCGCGGACGATGTGTACGACAAGAGCTGGCAGACCGCACTCAGCGGTTTCCTGGCAAAGGAGATGGATCATATCGCGGTGCGCGACGCATACAAGATCGTCCACGCGGCATCGCATATGGACGACGCGATCATGTGGCCGATCATCGGCGAGCCCTTCCGTGATGAAGAGAGCTTCGACGGAAGCTGGTTCGACGGGCAGGACTTCATGGAGACATCCAGGGGCACCGACGAATACGGCGCGCTTGAGCATATCCAGGGGCTTGCTGTAGGCGGCTGGTACGACGCCGGGGATTTCGACGTGGAAGCCACAAGGAACCAAGGCGTCATACAGGATCTGGCGATGGCATACACGGCGTTCAAGCCGGATTATGACACGATGGCAGTGGAGTGGAACGAAAAGACAGGCGGCATGGTCGAGCTGCACCGCCCTGACGGGGTGCCCGACATCGTGCAGCAGGTCAAGCACGGCGCCATGCAGGTCTTTGCGCGCCTAGAGGCGATCGGCTACAACTTCAAGGTCCTTGAGGTCCCGACGCTGAGGCAGTACACCCATCTGGGCGACGGCGCCAGGGACACTGACGGGTATATCTACGACCCGGATCTGAAAGAGGACGAACGCGTAGGGCTGCGTTCCGGCAAGAACGACGACCGCCTCGCCATGGTTGGCAGCAAGTCGACGTCGCTGCAGTACGGCGCGGCGGCGGCCCTGGCATCCGCGGCGTACGTGATGGCCTCGGACTACACGGCCGAGTCTGGCAAGTACCTGGCGGCCGCAGAGCAGATCTGGAACGAGGAGCCTCACCCGGCCATATCGGGCGCGGGCGACGCCTTCAGCGTCAGCGACGAGTGGAACGCCGCGATACAGCTGCTTATAGCCACCGGCGGCGACAAAAAATATCTGGATCGCATATACCAGATGGCGCCGGCCATGCTGAGCATGGCGGATCTGTTCCCGCCTTTCGGGATCAAGCCATTTACATTCGCCGGCGGGTGGAAGGCCGTGTCTGCATTGCCATATATGAACACCTCTTTCAAGTCAAGTTTCACTGCGGCCGTCAGCGAGTATGTCGCCGATCTGGACCGGTCATTGGAAGAGAACCCATTCGGCGTCCCGTCGACGAACGGGATGTGGGGCGGAAGCACGGATGTCGTGGATATGGGCATGAGGATGTACTATCTGCACAAGGCCCTTCCGGAGATAGTGAGTTCGGACTACACCCTCCGCGCGGCCAACTATATACTTGGGACGCACCCGTACGATGATGTCTCATGGCTGTCTGGCGTGGGCACCTCATCGGTGGAGCACGCCTATGGCAATACGCGCGCCGACGACACGTTCGTGGCGGGCGGCATAGTGCCTGGCTATGTGAATATCTCGCCGGATTTCCCCGAAGCGCAGTCTGAATTCGGCATGATGTGGTTTGAGAGCGAGTACGTGATCGACACCTCGGCCAAGTGGATTGCGGTCGGCAATGCGGCTGCGGAACTCGCGAAGGCCGCCCCTGCCTATACGGTGATATATGTCGCGAACGGCGGCAGCGGCAGCGTGGTCAGCGACGGCGTTTTCAGCGAGGGCGACAATGTCGCGGTGAAATCCTCCTATGGCATGACGATGGCCGGCTATAGGTTCACGGCCTGGAATACTGCGGCTGATGGGAGCGGCACTGCCTATATGCCCGGCGATGCGTTTGAGATGGGCGCCGGGAATGTGGTGCTTTATGCCCAGTGGGCGCCTGTGTCGGCAAGCCCCAGCAGCCCCAGCGGCCCCAGCGGCAGCGGTTCCGGCGGCAGCCCGGCGGTCCCGCCGCCAGCGGGCGGGGATGATGCCGCGCCGCCGTCCCAGACAGGCCCCACAGGTCTGGCGGCAGCGTTCAGCGATGCGGGGAGCATAGCGGGCTGGGCGGCCCCATTCGTCGAGCGCCTACTGACGGCCGGGATCATATCCGGGCGCGCGGACGGCTCCTTCGATCCCAAGGGCAATGTCAGCCGCGCCGAGTTTACCAAAATGATCGTCAATGCGCTTGACATACGTGCCGGCAGCGCCCCGAAGGCATTTGAGGACGTGGGCGCCGGCAGCTGGTTCAAGGAATTCGTGGACAGGGCTTCGTCGAACGGGCTGATCAACGGGACATCGGACACCATGTTCGAACCTGACGCCACAATAACGAGGCAGGATCTCTGCGTGATCGCCTATAACGCGCTCAAGGGCCTGGGCGCCACAGCCGGCCCGGAGGGCGGCTTTACGGACGGCGACGCGATAAGCGCTTATGCGCGGGAGGCGGTTTACGCGCTGAAGCAGCTGGGCATAATATCCGGGCGCGACGACGGCAGGTTCGATCCGCTGGCCACCGCAAGCCGCGAAGAGGCCGCCAAGATCATCTGCGGCGTGATGGACTACGCGGCAAGCCGCACAGCCGCCGCGCAGACGGCGGGGGCTGCGGAAGGCGAGGCGGAGAGCGCTGCGGCGACGGAGCCTGAGGCGACGGAGCCTGAGACCGCCACGCCGGGCGGCGTGGCAGGCGCCGAAGAATAGGATTGCAGGCGGGCGCTGAAGGCCCGTGCCGCGAACGCAGGACGGGCGTCGAAGGCCCGTGCCGCGAACGCAGGGCGGGCGCCGAACCGGCATATAGCTGAAGGCTGCGGCGCCCGCCCTGCACGGGCTCGCCATGCCCCTCATTTCATGTCAAAATTTGTTGTCAAGGAGGTAAAAAAATGAAGAGGAAAATTTCGTCAATTGCCCTGAGCCTCATTATGCTTATCGCAACGATTCCGGGGGGCGCCCCGGTACTGGCCATACCTGCCGACGGCAACATTGCCTTGTCGCGCGCAGTTGCGGCGGAAGGCATGGTGCTGCTTGAAAATGATGGCGTACTGCCGCTTAGGGCAGGGGCCAAGGTCTCGATGTTCGGCAGCGGGCAGGTAAACTTTATCAAGGGCGGCACGGGTTCCGGCGACGTGAACGTGGACTATGTCGTCAACATGCTTGCGGGCATGAGGAACAAGGCCGCCGAGGGCAAGATCGTGCTGGATGCGGCCACGGCAGCCAAATACGAGGCCAGCGCCGGGTTCGCGCTGACACAGGCCGATGTGGAGGCCGCGCGTGCCGTCTCTGACGTGGCGGTGATCGTGATCAGCCGGAATTCGGGCGAAGGCTCTGACCGCGCCGCGTCAAAGGGCGACTACTACATGAGCGACGCCGAGATAGCCATGGTCTCCATGGTGAGCGCCGCCTTCGACAATGTAGTCGTGGTGATGAACGTCGGCGGCGTGGTGGACATGACCTGGACAGAGGCATTTCCTAGCATCAAGGCGGCCCTACTGGCCGGCCAGCCCGGCATGGAGGGCGGCAACGCCGTCGCCGACGTGCTGTGCGGCGACAGCTACCCATCGGGCAAACTGGTGGACACCTACGCGCGCAGCTATAGCGACTACCCGTCCTCAAGCCATTTCGGGACTACCGCCGTAGAATACTATGAAGACATATTTGTCGGCTACCGCTGGTTCTCCACGGCGGATCCGGCCTATTCCAAGGTCAAGTACGAGTTCGGCTACGGCAAGTCCTATACGACCTTCGCGATCGACCAGGAGTCCGTCACGATAGAGGGCGACGAGATACGCGTCTCCGCGAGGGTGACAAACACAGGCGCCCGCGTAGGCAAGGAAGTGGTGCAGGCCTACTTCAGGGCGCCGGACAAGGAGCTTATAAAGCCGGCACGCGAACTGGCCGCCTTCGCCAAGACGAGGGAACTGCGGCCAGGAGAGAGCCAGACGCTTGAGATGAAGTTCAAAAAAAGCGATATGGCTTCCTATGACGAGTACGGCAAGACCGGCAACACGTCTGCATACGTGCTGGAAGCCGGCGAATACAGTTTCTATGTGGGCAATTCCGTGAAGGACGCCAAGCCCGCCGGGGCATACACCCAGGCTGAGACTGTGGTGACGCAGCAGCTTGCGGCTGCCCTGGAGCCAATGCAGCAGTTTGAGCGCCTGGTGGACCCGGCCACGGGCGAGACGGAGATGATAGGGCCGGAGCCATTGCCGCCGCCCGATGTGATCCATAGCGTGAGCGGCACAAGCAGCACGACGATCCAGGCGGCAGAGCCGTACACAAGGACTGGCGGGATCGTATTCGAGACCGTCCCGGCAACAGGGCGGCCCTGTATCGCTTTCTTCAACAATGGCGAGGAACTGGTATACCAGCTGGATGTCGAGAAAGCGGGCACTTATGACATAGTGGTCAACTATGCGCTTGGCAGGGCCTCCATAGCGGATGCCATGGACATACTGGTCAATAATGCCCTGCAGCCGGGCATACGGTTCGCTATGGCCCAGACCGGCGACGGCAATAACAACGGCGAATGGTACAACCCCGCAGACAGCGCAGTCTACAAGATATCCCTGCCGGAAGGCCTATGCCTGTTGAAATTCAGGTCGAAGTCGTCCGCGGGCAATCTGAACTACTTCACGCTCAGCCCCGAAGGCCCGGCCCCAGTGAGCCCGGAGGCATATGCCGCAGCCGGCGCAGGCTACGCGGCGGCCCTTGACGCAGCCGCAGATTACGTAACAGGTGTGGTTGCGGCCCTTGACGATGCCGCGCCCGGCGACGGCGGCGATGTTGCGGCTGCGCCCGGCGACGGCGATGATGCCGCGCCCGCGCCCGGCGGAGGCGGCTATGTGCCTTCGCTTCCATACAAGCTCAGTGATGTCTATTACGGATACGTCAGCATGTACGACTTCGTCGACCAGATGAGCAATGCCGAGCTGGCCGACCTGTCGCAGGGGCATTCAGGCGCCCTGGGCGGGGGCACCGGCATCATCGGGGGGATAGCGAAATACGGCGCGCCCGGCATGGAGACGGCCGACGGCCCCGCGGGCCTGAGGATCAGCTCCAGGGCCACGGCCTGGCCCATCGGGACCATGATCGCGTCCACCTGGAACACTGAGCTGGTCGAGGCGATAGGGAACGCTGTGGGGGTGGAAGCCCTGCTGAACGGCGTGGACATATGGCTGGCACCGGGCATGAACATCCACAGGAACCCGCGCTGCGGCCGCAACTTCGAGTATTACTCAGAAGACCCGCTTGTCACAGGCAAGATAGCGGCGGCCATAACAAAGGGCGTCCAGGCGAACGGCGTGGGCGTGACCGTGAAGCATTACGCCGCGAACAACCAGGAGACCAACCGCTCCAGCTCGAACACCATAGCCTCTGAACGCGCCCTGCGTGAAATCTACCTCGAAGGCTTCCGGATTGCCGTCGAGGAGGCCCAGCCATGGTGCGTGATGACATCGTACAACCTGATCAACGGCACAGAGACGGCGGAGAGCTACGACTTGGTCAGCACTATACTCCGCGACGAATGGGGCTTCGAAGGCCTTGTGATGACGGACTGGAGCAATAACAACAGCACACATTACAAAGAAGCCATTGCCGGCAATGACATCAAGATGCCAAACGGCAGCGTGAGCAATCTCACTGCGGCGCTGGAGAGCGGCGACCTTGAGCGCGGGGCGCTCGTCCGCAACATATCCAGGATAATGGAAGTGACGATGAAGTCGCAGCCATTCCTGAGGACGCTGAAGACCCATGCAATAGGCGAAGGCGTCACCAGGGTGGAGGCGGAATACTACAGCGACGTGGCAGGGACGCCCAAGCCCCAGGCCACCAGCGACGTGGGCGGCGGGTTCAATATGGGCTACCTCGACGCGGGCGGCAGCATATCATACAGGATCGACGTGCAGGAAGCCGGCGACTATGATGTGAGCTTCCGCACTGCCGGGGAGGGCGTTGGCAGGTACGGGCTGTCGGTCGACGGCGTCAGCGTCGGCAATGTGACCACAAGGCACACAGGCGCCTGGCAGAACTGGACGACACTCGATCCGGTCACGGTCAGCCTGCCTGCAGGCGAGCACATATTCAAGATCGATATATTGGCGAGCGGGGGCAACATCAACTGGTTTGAGTTCAACTCCGAGAAGACGCCGCTGGCGTACAAGCAGATCCTCCCGATAGGCGCCACACGGGTCGAAGCGGAAGACTGCTACGAAGTGCAGGGCAGCGCAAGGCCCGAGGCGACCAGCGACGTGGGCGGCGGGCAGAATATGGGCTACCTCGACGCAGGCAACGGCATGTCATACAGGATCGCCGTGGATAAGGCCGGCGACTACGAGCTGCGTTTCCGCACCGCGGGGACTGGCACGGCCAGATACGCGCTGTCAGTGGACGGCGCCGGCGTCGGCACCGCGACGACAAGGAACACAGGCGGATGGCAGAACTGGACGACGATCGATCCGGTCACGGTCAGTCTGCCCGCCGGCGAGCACATATTCAAGATCGACATAGCGGCAGGCGGCAGCAACCTCAACTGGTTTGAGTTCGACGCCGGTACGGGCGCCTTCGCCGTGGCTGCGGACAAGCCGTCCAAGGCCCTCACTGTCACAGGGGAGGGATACGCCCCAGGGCAGAGCATAGAGCTTGCGGTGGCCTACAACAGGGCGCCTGCCTATAACGACAGCGACTACCGCGCCTTTGTGGAGGCCGACGGCAGCGGCGCCGTCTCGGTGGCGATACCGGCATCGGTGACAGCGGGCAGCCCATGGCTGGGCGGGCACAGATATTATGTGTCGCTGAACGGCAAGGCCGAGTATGCGCCGATAGAGACCACCGTACTGAAGATAATCGCCCCGGTGCGCCTCACGAAACGCGTTTCGGAGAAGGGCTTCAAGCTGGATTGGCAGACGGACGCGGCAGAGTACAGGTTTACCTCAAGCAACAACTCGGTGGCCTCCGTGGACCAGGAGGGCAATGTGAAGCTGCTGAGGGCCGGCACGGCCGTCCTGACCCTCCGCGATGCAGGGGACAGCGGCATGTCGTCCACAGTGATGCTGAGCGTATCCTGGTAATACAGCCGCACAGCAGCATGCCACACAATAGCACGCGGCAATAGCACGCACAGCAATAGCACGCACGGCAATAGCATGTTGCATAATAGCATACCAGCCGGAGGCATAGCGCGGCCCGCCGCGCGGGCACAGGCCCCGGCATAATGGGCGCATACACAGGCACCGCAGAACTTTTGCGGTGCCTGTAATATTGTGCGCTGCTATTGTGTGGACTGGATTGGTACAAATTAATATAATAATATCAATATAATACTAGAAAAATTCGATAACTGTGGTATAATTCTTTCAAGGGGATAAATCATTTTGCAATCTTTTCAGGGGGGTTTCTTATGTACAGCAAGCGATTTTTATTATTAGTGGCGGCGGCCATGCTGCCTGCCGTGTTTTTGGCCTCATGCAGCGCGAAAGCGGAGGAACCTCAGGACAGCGGCGAGCTTAAGGTCCTGCGCGTAGCATTGCCGGGTTCATTGTCGACGATCGACATAAACCAGGAGGCGGGGATTTTCAATTATTATATATCGTCGCTCTGCCAGGAGGGCCTGGTCTCGATTTCCGGCGAAGGCGCGATAGAGCCGGCATTGGCGGAGTCGTGGGAGGACGATGACGCGACGGTATGGAAGTTCAAGATACGCGAGGGCGCCATGTTCCAGGACGGGACGCCTGTGACCGCAGACGATGTGGTCTACTGCATACAGCGGGCGAGCGATCCGGTGCTGTCGCCGGGCACATCGGTCTACTTCCCCAGCTATCTGAAGAGCGTGGCGAAGACGGGGGAGTATGAGATCACGATAACCCTCGACGGGCCGCATGCGGGCTTCCTGTGGTCTGTTTCCAATACGGGCGGCCTCTTTGTCACGTCCAAGAGTTTCGCGGAGATGGCGGGCAATCTAGGCTCGCCCGAGGATCTGGTAATGGGTTCGGGGCCTTACCAGGTGACTGAGTTCAGGCAGGGCAAGCATGTCATATTGGAAAGCGTCGACACATGGTGGGGCGGGAGGCCGGAGATAGACATCGTCCGCATCGATTTCATAACAGACGAGGATGTGCGGCTCGACGCCTTCAAGAGAGGGAATATAGACTTCACCATCAACGTGCCGGCGGAGCGGGTGGAGGAATGGGCGGCCGTGGACGGGGCCGTGCTGAAATTCATGCCGGACCGCTCGTACCAGGGCATTACTTTCGATGCTTCCATACCGCCATTTGACGACATACACGTCAGAAGGGCCATAGCCTACGCGATAGACAGGCAGGCCATCGTGGACGATATCCTGATGGGGCACGCAGAGGTGGCCACGGCGATATCGTCGCCAGAGCAGTTCGCGGCGGATATGGACAGGGACGAGGCGGCCCAAAAGATCAGCGAGGTCTTCTATTATGGATATTCCATGGAGAAGGCGAAGGGGGAGATGGCGCTGTCGACGGTCCCGAAGGGCTTCGCTGCGGAGATAAGCTATCCGGACAGCTACCCGGATGTGGGCAGGGCCAGCCGCATGATCGCGGAAAAGCTGAAGCAGATCGGCATAGAACTGAATGTCCGGGAAATAAGCCTCGAACAGTGGCTGAACGATGTGGGCGACGGCGAGCAGGGCATGGCCTGGATGATATACGTGCCCACGTCGGCGGAGCCTGGGGAGATAACCAGCTGGCTGCTCGACGCGAGGGGCCAAAGCACGAACCCGGCGAACTGGTATGACAGCGAGGTGGCGGAGCTCACGGCCAGGGTGGGCGTGGCGCAGTCACTGGAAGAGCAGATCGAACTGATACTGGAGGCAAACTCGATAGCCCAGGAGGCTGCGATCTACGTGCCGGTATACTGGGGGCGCACCGCCATCGCCTTCGGCAAAGGCGTGTCGGCCGACACCTACAGCCCGTACACCCTGCTTACAAAGTGGGCCCTGGCCTTCGACGTGCCGGCGACGCCGGCCCCACAGTCGCCATACAACGATGTCCGCATCCCAAAGCTGAGAAATTGAGATTAAAGCCGGGCGGCCGAAGCCTGAGAAATTGATTTTCAAAAAAGCATCTATTATGATATAATTGAAGGCAGCAAGGCGGCGGGACGGCAGGGCAGCAGGGCGGCATGGCCGCTGCCCTGCTGACTGGCGGCGTCTGGACGGCATTGTATGATGACTGTGGAGGTGAAGATGCAAGACATATTTATCAGCAAAATACATATCGAGAAGGTCAGGCACCTGAAGGATATCACTATCGAGCTGTCTGACACCGAGCG
>JAIRSA010000153.1 GCA_031255695.1 Eubacteriales Family XIII. Incertae Sedis bacterium
CAGGCGCCAGTATGTCCGCACCTCCTCCTTTATGGTCTCGGATGAGGCGGGCTGCAGCGCCACGCTGGAGAGGAGCGCTATGATCAGTATTATGGCTGGCAGCCTGCCCTTCATGACGGTCTCCTCTTGGGGAGCAGCACCATGGTGTCGTCGTCGATGATGCCTAGAAAGCCTATGTAGTCGTAGTCGGGGAAGATATTGGTGATGCCTATGTCCTCCTGCACCCAGGCGATTTCATCACCGCCTTCTAATCTTTTTGCGTGTCTGCCCTTTATGAGCCAGGCGTCGGTGCCACATATGGATTCCGCCGAGTCGAATCGTATGCTTACGCTCCCGACCAGATCGGGCACGATCTGCGGCTCATAGGGGTAGTCATACATGACTTCGTAGTATTTCAGTTTTTTGTACATTTCAGGCGGGGCGTCCAGGGTATACCATTTGCCCGCAACCTCAATAGTGTCGATCATATCGCTTATGGGGGCGGTAGACTGCGAGGTTTTGACGACATTCACAAAGCCCGCAGATACGTGCTCGCCATTGACGTATCTATCCCAGGTGCTGGGGCTGCCGCTGGCGCTGGGCTTGGGCGGCAGTGTGGGCAGGGCCCTCGCGCCCTCGTCGCCCAGCCTGTATATGGCCGCAGCGGCCTCCGCGCGGGTCAGGCTGCCGTCCGGCCTGAATGTCTTGTCGGGGTAGCCGGTGATGATGCCTGCCGCATAGACCTTGGTTATGTCGTATTCATGGCGGCTGCGGTGGTTTATGTCGCTTATGCCCTCCTGGACGCGGGAATAGTCGGCTATCTCCGTGTCGCCCAGTATGTTGCTTATGATGAGGGCCATGTACTCCCTGGGTATGGCGAAGGGGAGCGCCTGCCTGGCAATGTCGCTGTCCGTAAAATGCCCGGCGGCGATGGCGGCCTCATAATACGGGGCCGCCCAGTTGCCGCTCGCCGCGTTGCCAGGGTCCGCGCCGCCCGCCGCAAGCAGCGCCATCTTTATGAACTCGCCGTACGATACGGTCTCCCCCGGCCTGAAGCCGCCGTCCGGGAAGCCTGCTATCGCCCCCGCGCTGCTCAGGGCGGAGATGTACCCGTGGGCCCAATGCCCTTCGGGGACGTCGCTGTAGCCTGCGCCGAAGGCGCAAAATGGGGCTGTGAAACCTGTGGCGGCTATGATCGCCGCCGAAAGGGCCGCTGTAAGCATTTTCTTCGTCATAGTCTGGCCTCCTGTATGGAAATAATATTAATATAAGTATAATGTTGGCAGTTATAACTCCATTATAATGCCAGCCCACAAGGAAGTCAATGGTAATTTTTACATTTATTATAGGATGAAAAGGCGCATGACGAAAAGATACCGAGCGAAAGGGCGCAGGATGAAAAGGCGCGGGACGAGAAGACGCCGAGCGAAAAGGCGCAGCAGGCCTTTCAGCAGAAGCTGAGGATGATGTCGGCCATCGTGTCGAGCACATTCTGCCCGGAATCGGCGCGGCTGCCATTGTAGACTTCATGGAAATATCCGGGGTATTCGAACAGCGTGCAGAGCCCGCCTTCGGCCTCGGCGAAGGCCTGTGCGCCGCTGGGGGAGCAGATCTTGTCGCCCGTGCCCTGGAATATAAAGACGGGCCGTGGCGCATCGGCGCATGTGCAGGGGCGCCGGCGCTGAAGCATGTTGGCGGCGTCGTAGCCCTCGACGGCGGCCTGCAGCGATATCCAGCTATGCGTGAGCCTTTCGTCCTTGGACTCGTCTATCAGCCGGTATTTTTTGGGCGTATGCATGCCGGGCAATGCGTGGAGGCGCATGGAGGGCCAGAGCCTGACCGCGGACTTGACGGTCAGATAGGCCCACTGCGGTATGCGGACGTGCAGCCTGAGCCAGGGCGAGCTGGCGAGGTAGGCGGACGGCACGCCTGAAAGCCCGCCGCAGAGCCTATAGTGGAGGGCTATATTGCCGCCAAGGCTGTGCCCGAAGACCAGGAGCGGGATGCCCTCGTTTTCGCGCCGCGCCGCCGATATCAGGCTGCTGACATCTTCGAGGACGCCGTCCCGCGTGCCGATGTGGCCGCGTGGCCCTTCGCTGGCGCCGTGGCCGCGCAGGTCGGCGGCATACGTGGAGATCTGGCGCCCGGCGAACAGCTCCGCCACCGCCCTGTATTTCCTCGCGTGCTCGCCCGTCCCATGCAGCAGGCACAGGACCGCCTTCGCGCCGTCGGCAGCCCAGCTGTAGCCTGCCAGCCCAGGCATGTATGATTTGAGCCCGAACGCGCTGAACCTGAATCCCATAGCAATCCATCCCCTTCGCCGTGCCCCCGGATTTCCAGTGCCCGCCGCTTTCCGCGCAGCGGTTTAGCCGGCAAGCAGTATTGATATAATAATAATACGCCAGGGGCGGCGCGTATTCAACAGGAATTTTTATACTGTCTTCCAGCCGAAACGTGCTAAAACCTGTCTGATATTGTTCCCCTGCCAAAACGTGGATAAGGTTTGCGCGATGATCTGCCGTCCCGCCCCTGGCGGCTTTTAGGAGGGAAAAATTAATGGTATCTTAATATTCTGGCTATTCCGTTATCTACAAAAGAAATGTATAATGTAGTTATTAGATCCATTGGCGCGGGCTACGGTTGCGGGCTTTATGGGTAGGCCGCCCCGTGCGGCCAGTGGTTGCGGCGCCCCGTGCGCCGGCGCCGGCATTGGCGGGCGAAACGCATTTTAGATAGGAGGCAATTCGAATGGAGGAAAATGTTTAGGCTATGAAGGAAAAAAGCAAGCGTAGGATACGGAATACTGTCGCAATAGTCAAATTCATGCTGATGATCACGATAATAGTCGGCATACCTGCGGCCTTATTCCTTAAAAACCCTGAATTCATTGATAATTTCAGAAGTCTGGAGTCAATAAACGCCCTGCTGGACAGATACAAAATGGGCACATTCATGTTTTTCGTCATTGCCCAGATCGTGCAGGTGGTCGTGTCGATCATCCCAGGGCAGGCGATACAGATCGCGGCGGGGTATTCATATATTTTCTGGCTGGCATGCATCATCACCTTTGTCGGCATAGGCATCGGGACGTTCATCACATTCTACATTGCGAAACTGCTCGGCAGCGACGCGATGCATCTGATATTTGGGGAGGAGAAATTCAAGAAATATGTCGAGACGCTGAACAGCAAGAGGGCCTTCATCGCGATATTCATCATATTCTTGATACCGGGCATACCCAAGGACATCTTCACGTACGCGGCGGGGCTTTCGGAGATGAAAGCGCTGAATTTCACCCTGCTCACGATGTGCGCGCGCGCGCCGGCCCTGATGGCGAGCATCCTGTTCGGGGGCATGATCAGGAGCGGCAGCTATGTGGGCATGATAATAATGGCGGCGTCCATGCTGATCCTGTGTGTGCTGGGGCTGATCTACCATTCTAGGATCACAGACTGGGTCGACAAGGCCTACAACAAGCTGTCCAAGAATACGAAGTGAGAAGCAGACGGCAAATCGGCCGCAAAGATGTCACTTTTTTTAATAAGAGAACAGTATAAAATGAGGCTTTCCCGCAATGGCAATGCGCGGGCGCTTCCAGGCGGCCGAAGCCGCCCGGCGGCCTCAGCCTCAGCCCTGGCCGCTCACTATTATATAGGAAACCTGCATGCCTTCCCGCAGATCCGCGGTGCTCTGCGTCACTACAAGCTCGCCTACGCCAATA
>JAIRSA010000169.1 GCA_031255695.1 Eubacteriales Family XIII. Incertae Sedis bacterium
CCGAAGCCGCCCGGCGGCCTCAGCCTCAGCCCTGGCCGCTCACTATTATATAGGAAACCTGCATGCCTTCCCGCAGATCCGCGGTGCTCTGCGTCACTACAAGCTCGCCTACGCCAATATTCGCGGCGCTTTCGTTCAAATAACGTTTTTCGATAGTGGCGGCTGTGGCCTTGCCGCCTGCGGGGCCGCCAGGGCCGGCTGACGGATTTGCCTGGCTGCCGCCTGCCTGCCCGGCTGACGGATCTGCCTGGCTGCCGCCGGCCGACCCTGCAGGGTCGCCGGCGCTGCCTGCCGCGCCCGCATCGGGGACGGCGATATAGACGAAGCTGCCGCCCTCGTCGGCGCGTATGGCGGATGGGGGCGCTGAGGCCTGCCCGGTGCCTTCCATGCCCTCGAACCTGACGTCGGCCGTCATGCCCGCGCCGGCCTTGCCCTCATTGTTCGCGGCGCCTATCTCGACGGCGAACATGCCAGTGGCGGGGTCTAGCCCCGGCGCAATGCCCTTGACAGTGCCTGGCATGGCCGCGCCGGTGGCGGGCAGCCGTATTTCAGCGGGCTTGCCCACATAGAGCTGGCCGATGCGGCTTTCTGTGACATTGATGCGGACGATGATTTTGGAAACGTCTATCAGCGTGACGGCTGAGGCCTGCGGGGAGATCATGTCGCCCGGCTTGATGTCGACCGAGAGCACTTCGGCATCGATGGGCGAGCTGACGGTGCAGCTGTCGAGCCGCTGCTGCGCTATCTCCAGCGCGGCCTTCGCGCTGTCAAGCTGCGCCGCCGCGATTTCGCTTGAACCCTTCGCCTGCGCGGCCGCCGCCTTCCATTGGGCCTCGGCCGTGTCCCGCCTCGCCTTCGCCGCGTCGAGCTCCGACTGGGAGACGGCGCCTTCGGCAAAGAGCAGCTCAAGGTTCATGTAATTCCTGATGGCTTCGTCGTAGGCCACGCGCGAGGGGATTACCGAGGACTGGTCGTTCAGTAGGGCGCGGCTGTTTTCATACGAGGCGAGCGCCGTGCGGTAGGCCGCCTCGGCCTGCTCGTATTGGAGGGAGAAGTCCGTCGTGTCCAGGGTGAAGAGCAGATCGCCGCTCTTGACGATGTCGCCCATGGCGGCCTCGACCGACGCCACCTTGCCCGAAATGTCAGGGGACAGGTTGATGGCGGTCCCCGCTTCGACGCTGCCCAGGTAGGTGCTGCCGGAAGCGGAGGCACGGCCTGCCGCCTCGACGGTCACTAGGGGCGCCTCGGCCGCGGGGGAGCATCCGGATGCCAGCATTGCGGCGAGAATGGCGATAATAGCGGATAATGTTTTTATTGCGCTCATTGGCATACCTCATTCAATCATACTGGAACCGGGCGGATCCGGCGTTGCGCGGGCGGCTGTCCTGACGGCCTGCCCAGCCGGCGCCTCTGCCCAGAATCAGCATCAGCAGTTGGCGGCTTTAGCGATCCAACGCGATCTTTACTGTGGCGTTCATCCCGTATGTGAGCGGGAGGCCGTCGGGGTTTTCGATGTATACCTTCACGGGCACGAGCTGCGTCACCTTCGTGTAGGTCCCGCTCGTGCTGAAGCTTGACGAGTTGCTGAAATATGTCTGCGTGGCCCTGTCGACTTCGCCCACGATGCCGCGGAATGACGCCCCTTTGATGGCGTCGATGGTGACCGTGGCCTTCTGGCCGGGCCGGATGCGGATGATGTCGGTCTCTTCTATGTTCACGCCGATATACATCTCGGACGTGTCGGCGATCACCGCAAGCGGCGTGGACATCGAGGCGTTCTGGCCGACGGCGGCGTCGCTTCTCACTATGAGCCCGTCAATGGGGGAGGTGATGTATGGCATGATGTCCTGGCAGCCCAGGATCTGGTTTTTCTCCACATTGTCGCCAGAGGCCACATTCCATTCGAGTATAGGGCCCTGCTTCACTGGGAAGACGGAATACATCTTCGCGGTGACCTTGGCGTTGTCGGTGACGAAGTAGGCTGTGCTCTGGAAGTAGAAGTAGTAGCCGGTGGCGCAGCCGGCGAGCACAAGCGCCAGGGCAAGTGGTATCAGGACGGCGCGCAGCCGCCGGCCCTTTTTCGGCGCTTCTGGCGCACCGGGCGCCGGTGCGGCGCCGCCCATGGCAGCATTGGCGCCGGGCGCGGTTTTCGCGCCGGCCGCCTTTGCCTCCGCCGCCCTGGCATCTGCCGCCGCTTTTGCGTTGGCGCCGGGCGCGGTTTTCGCGCCGGCTGGCGCAGTGCCGCCGGCCGCCGTCTTTGCGCCGGCCGCTGCCGTGGCTGTTGCTGTATTGCTAGCTGCCGCAGCGCTAGCCGCTGTACTTGCATTATTGTCTGACATTTCCGCTCCATTCTGCCGCCGCCTGGTGGGGCGGGCGGCTGTGCCGCAATTGCCGCCGCTTATGCGGGCGGCTTTGCCGCCATTGCGCCGCTAGATTCCCTCGTCGGCGAATTGGCTCATATATAGTTCGGCGTAAAAACCGCCGCGTTCAAGCAGCTCCTTGTGGGCGCCCTGCTCGATAATGTCGCCGTCCTTCATGACAAGTATGGCGTCGGCGTCCCTGATGGTGGAAAGGCGGTGCGCGATGACGAAACTCGTGCGCCCGTGCAGCAGCTCCGCCATGGCCTGCTGGACGAGGGCCTCTGTCCTCGTGTCGACGGAGCTTGTGGCCTCGTCGAGGATCAGCACAGGAGGGTCGGCGAGGAAGGTCCTGGCGATGGTAAGCAGCTGCTTCTGGCCCTGGGAGATATTGTTGGCGTCCTCATTTATTATCATACCATAGCCGCCAGGCATTTGGCGTATAAATTCGTCGCAGCGGGCCGCCCTTGCCGCGCGCATGACATCGCCGTCGGATTTGCCGAAATTGCCATAGCGTATGTTGTCCATGATGGACGCGTTGTAAAGCCAGGTGTCCTGCAGGACCATGCCGAAGAGGCTGCGCAGGTCCATGCGGGAAAGGCCGGCGATATTGTGCCCGTCGATGTAGATGGCGCCGCTGTCGAGCTCGTAAAAACGCATCAGCAGCTTGACTATCGTCGTCTTGCCCGCGCCCGTGGGCCCGACAATGGCGATCTTGCTCCCGGCGCTGACCGCCGACGAGAAGTCCTTGATAATGATCTTGTCCTCCGTGTAGCCGAAGCGCACATGATCGAACACGATGCCGCCCTTTATATTGCTGCGGTCCACAGGGTCGTCGCCGTCGGCGCTTTCCTCAGGCTCCTCCAGGAATTCAAAGACCCTTTCGGCCGCCGCGCCCGTCGATTGGAGGATATTGGAAATATTTGCCAATTGGCTAAGGGGCTGCATGAAGGTGCGGGTGTACTGTATGAAGGCCTGTATGTCGCCCACCTCGATGCTGCGCTTGACGGCGAGGTAGCCGCCCAGGATGCACACCGCGACGTAGCTGAGGTTGCCGACGAAGTTCATTATCGGCATCATCATGCCGGACAGGAACTGCGATTTCCAGGCGGATTTGTACAGCTCGTCGTTGAAGCCCTCGAATGTCCGTATTGACTCTTCTTCACGGTTGAAAACCTGGACAATGTTATGGCCGGTGTAGGTCTCTTCCACGTGCCCGTTGATATGCCCCAGGTATTCCTGCTGCCTGCGGAAATGCTTCTGCGACTGCCGCACGACCAGCATTATGAAAATGGACGACAATGGCACGACCACCAGCGTCATCAGTGTCATCAGCCAGCTTATGCTGAGCATCATGGCAATAACGCCGAACACGAGGATGACGGATGTTATGATCTGTGTCAGCGACTGGCTCAGCGTCTGCCCCAATGTGTCGATGTCATTGGTCACGCGGGACAGCACCTCGCCGTGCGTCTGCTTGTCGAAATAGCTCAGCGGCAGGCGGTTGATCTTCTCGGAGATCTCCTTTCTGAGGCTGTAGATTATCTTCATGGAGACCCCCGACATGACAAAGCCCTGGACGTAGGCGAAACCCGCCGAGGCGATGTAGAGCACCGTGAGCAGCAGTATGTACCGGCCGATATACCTGAAGTCGGTCAGCAGATCCAGGCCGGAGAAGTAGGCGATCATGCCTTCGAACAGTTTCGTCGTGACCTTGCCCAGCAGTTTGGGGCCGACTATCGAGAATATGGTCGATAGTATGGAGAAGATCGCCACGACGGTTATGCTGACGCGGAAGGCGGAAATATAGCCCAGCAGCTTCAGCATGGAGGCCTTGAAATCTTTCGCTTTCGCGCCGCCCATGGCGGCAGGGCCGCCCGGCGGCCCGCCGAAGCGCCCACGCCGCCGGGCTGGGCCGGCTGAAGCTGATGCGGTGGCGGCAGCGGGGGCTGCGCCCCCGGCCTCGTGGCCTGCGGGCGCGGTCTCGCTTGCTGAAGCTGTTGCGGCGGCAGCGGGGGCTGCGCCCCCGAGCTCGGGTTCTTGCGGGGCGGCGCCTGGCGCCGTGTGCTTGCGGTCATCTATGCCCATGCGCCAGGTCCTCCTTGCTCAGCTGCGAGTGCGCTATCTCTTGATAGAGCGCACAGCTGTCTAATAGTTCCTCGTGTGTGCCGGCACCCACAATGGCGCCGTGATCGAGCACAATGATCTGGTCGGCCTTCATGGCGGTGCTGACACGCTGGGTCACGGTGATCACCGTGCTCGCGCCCATATGGCGCTTGAGGGCCTGCCTC
>JAIRSA010000011.1 GCA_031255695.1 Eubacteriales Family XIII. Incertae Sedis bacterium
GGGGACGGCGGACAGGGCGGCGACGCGGCCGCTGGGCCATCCGGCAGACAGGCGGGGCTTCCCCTTGCTTTGATCGAGCCCGACGCCCCAACCCTGATCGCCGAGGATTTCTCATTCTATCTGCAGAAAGCCCCCGGCGTCTATTTCCATCTCGGCACGGGCGCCGACACGCCCCTCCACAACAGCAAATACGACCTTGACGAATCTGTCCTGCCTGTAGGGGTAGAAGCATTTTTCCGCCTGCTATACAACGCCTGATACTGCACAATACCGCAGCGCGGGGAGCGTCAATCTCCGCCGGCAGGGCGTCCGCCGCCCGCGCCGGGCAGGACATGCCTTTTGCCCGCGCCGGTCACTTCCCCTTCCAAATCGACACCGAGCCGTCGGGCGCGTGGTGTATGTAGGAGGCGACGCAGTCCGCAGAACCGAACAGCATCCCCGTCGCCGCGAAAATGGCTAAAATCACCGATAGTGCCGGATATCTATTCGCTTTCATAATATAAAACCTCCGCAGACAGGCCGTTTCGCAAGTATCAATAAAATCATAGCATATACGGTCGGCAAGGGCAACGCCCCTCGCAGCCCCTCGCAGTTTTCGGCTAAGCCCCTCGCAGTTTTTTGCGTTTATTTGCATTTTCTGATAGACAAACCTGGGCGCATGCCTTATAATATACCAAGAAGGGACAGGCCGCATAGTTTCGTTTCCGTTGTGCGCCTGCCTTAAAAGTATGTCCCGCTGGTCAAGTGGTCAAGATGTCGCCCTCTCACGGCGGAGTCCGGGGTTCGACTCCCCGGCGGGATACCAGACAAAAACCCCGTTGGAATTCAGGATTCCAGCGGGGTTTTTATGGCATCGGCAGCTCAGCGATTCGTACAGCCATCGTAGCCCCTTCAATCAAACGTCTGCAGTATACCTTCATCCGTTGTCACACTTTTTCTATTCCATTACATCCGAGTGCGTCCCTGTTTTTGCGAGAACGAGCACAAGCGCCCCTTTATCGATCTTGTAAATCAAAACCCAGTCATTCAAGATGTGGCAATCCCTATACCCACGCCTATCGCCCTGAAGCGGATGGTCGTGATATATTGCAGGGAGGGTTTCCCCGTTGGAGAGCTTGAAAACGACATCATCCAAAAGCGACATATCATAGCCGCGCTTTTGCAGAAGTTTATATTGTTTGCGATATGATTTTACAGGGCGGATTTCATATATCGCCATCGTCGCCATCCTCGGCAAGCCAAGCTTTGTAGGCCTCAAATGTTTCAAATGGACCCGCCATTTCCGCTTCGCCATTTTCGATTCGATCAAGCAATGCCAGGGTTTTCGCGTTTGGTCTGTGGCCATATGAAACCACATCAAAAGGCAAGGCGCGTTGTATGCGGATTTGATAGAGCATAAGGTTAAACGCTTCGGACAGCGACAGACCCATACTAGCGAGGATTTCGCCGGCCTGCTGTTTTACTTCCGCATCAACGCGGAGATTTATTGTTGTATTTTTAGCCACAAAATCAGCTCCTTTCAATTCTGCCCTATTAACAGTATGGCAGAATTGATGTACATTGTCAACAATATCGCCACAATTCCGACTGTTATCTTTGACGAATCTGACAATGAGGGCAGTCCGGATTGCCGCATTTCTTCAACGCAGCGTTCCATACCGCCCTCATGCAACTTTTTACTCCAAACCTCCGAGCATGTCTTTCAGCGCATGCATCTCTTCCTTTGTAAATGTCAGACCCTTGCCCATCTTCATATGCTCCGGATCCCACTCGCGGATATCGTACTTCGCCTCGCGCCCGTTCCAGCTGACCAGGTTCAGTTCCTTTGTCCAACCCTTGGCGCTCTCCGACAATACTCCAATGCTCTCTTTGATTTCAAATGTTATATCAGCCATCATTACCTCCCTGCCGCCCGGAGCGGCAGCCATCCAAATATATTTCTGTGGGCAAACGCCCTTCCATCACCACTATTATACCCCATGCACGCGCAAACCTCAACGAATACCGCTCGGCAATGATGGCATTGCCGGGGCTATTGGGACGGCAGTTTCTCCGCATCCATCAAAAATAGCGACGCGTCCTGGCCCATGAGCATATTCTCCCCGTGATAGAATGTGTCCGCGCCATTCACGCGGCAGCCAAGGCCTTCCAGGATGCCTACAAGTTCGCGCCTGTCGAAGCCGTTGTGGATGTCGGGCGATGATACGCGCTGGTTCTTATCGAAGTCAACGACCAACAGACGCCCGCCTTCGTTCAATACGCCGCACAGGCGCGCCAGCAATGTGCGCGTGTCCTTTTCGTGCAGCAATGTCTGGACGAGCAGGATGTAGTCGGCGGACGGCAGCCGCGCACCCGACATGATGTCGGCGCAGAGTGTCTGCGCGTATGGGTTTTTCCCCGTGACCGCCGCGAGCATATTCTCCGACGCATCCACAAACAGGACCGATTTGAAGATATCAAGCAGCTGTAGCCCGACCAGCCCCGTGCCGCATCCGTAGTCGATCGCCGTCTTGCCCGTGGCCGCGCCGACGCAGACGCGTATCCTGCCCGCAATGGCGGCCGCAGCCGCCACACGCCCCGGCGTATCGTATTGCGCGGCGATGCCATCAAATTTGTCGATGTTGCCCATTGTGCGCACCATTCCCGATTTGCATTGGGTACAAATCTGTATCTGTATATGATGGGTAAAACCAAATCCCAAAAACGAATCAATATCCAACGGTTGTACAGCTTCTGCTTAAAGTTTCGTGACCCCACCCAATTTGCCAATCAATGATTGGCAAATTGCGCAGCCTGGCTGCGGTCTTAACGCGGTTTAGTCATTGGGCGTCATCAAATACCGCCGCGTCCATGGGCAGATCTCTATGCACTTGCCGCAGAGCGTAGCGTCGCTGTCCAGGCTGCGTTTCGTGCGTTCCCACGCTGTTTTGCGGCATTTCGCGGCGTCGAAGAATTCCTCGCGCCCAACGCCGGCGCGCCACGGTCTGCCGGAGACTGCCTCTCCGGGGCAGGCATCCGTACATTTCATGCAGCCACCGCATTTGGGCTCGTCGACCGGCGCGGCACAGCCAAGCGGCGCGTCCGTGAGTATGCTCGACAGGCGGACCATTGAGCCGTACTGCTCTGTCACGAGCAGCGCAGACTTGCCGATCCAGCCGATCCCGGCGCGCGTCGCCACTGTTTTGTGCGGCAACACGGTGCTGTTCACCATCTCGCCCAGCCCTACGCGCTCCCGTGTCTGCGCGATCGCGCTGTAGCCATTGCGCCGCAGGAACTCCGCGCCATGCGTGACGATCATGTCAAGCTGTTCGTTAAGCCTATCATACCAGGCGTGATACTCCGCTGTCGGCAGTTCGGCAATGCCCCGGATGACGTCTTTGGGGTATTTCACCGCGACGCATATGCCGACGGGCATGCCCCCGCGCACGTCAGGCGGCAGGCCCGAAATGTCGCCGAAGCCGGCCAGGACCGCGCCTAGGCGCGTCAACTCAGCGTTTGTCCGTGCATTCAGTTCTGCCGCCTGCTGCCTCATGCCTGCCTCCTTGCATATGAAATACATGTGGAATTTTAAAAATGACAACTCCCCTAAAACTTGGTATAATTGAATTGCCGAATTGCCCATCCAAAACGCGAAGCCGCCCGAATGCCGCTGGACATCTTTGTATTCGGTATCAGTATATCAGAGAAGCAGGAGATGCGTCAAGGCATTAACAGAGCATGAATAAAGCCTTGCTTGATAATGTTTGTATAGGAAAGCGGGAGTGATAACACGTGAAACTGGATGTAAATAAATCTGAATTGACCATTATGGGGATCCGCTTTGACGACAAAAGGGATTTTCGTGGAGTCTGGCATGCTTTGAGTACCAATATGTTCGAAGGATGGGAGCCAGACCAAAGCGACGTCCTCCGCTTGAAAAAAAGAGCAGAGGCTTTGAGGGAGGAAGCAAATGCCGCGAAAAGAGTATGAATCGTACCATTACGATGACCCGGATTTCGAATACACTTACCCAAACTCATCAACACTGCGCAATAAGCTAGAAATCCGAAATCAGAAGCTGGCATTGAAGAATGAATATCAGTTCAGCGCAGAAAGAGTATTGGAGTTAAGCCTAAAGCCGATTGCTGTCCGCTCGATGATGGACGTTCGGGCAATCCACCATTACATCTTTCAGGATATGTATACATGGGCAGGCGAGTACCGCAATGTCAATATATCCAAATCCGGCAATGCGTTTATGACAAGAGCGGCCTTCGAGACAGGAGAGGATTACATAGACCACCTTATCAGAACTTATCTCAGAACTGCCGACACAAAGGAGAAAATCGCAAAGCAGCTTGCAGAGATACTGGACAGCCTGAACCACATGCACCCATTCAGGGAAGGCAACGGCAGATGCCAACGTGAAGTCGTCCTATCGCTTGCCAGGGAATGCGGATACGATCTGTTCTTGGATGTCGAAAGTGACGACGATGTCTACAACCGCTATATGGACGGAACGGTCAATGGCGATAAGAAGATTCTTGAAGAATTGTTCCTGGAAATCTTGGAGCTCACCGCAGGATAGAAAAGGGACCGCAACATGAATAATTTAAAAAATATCTTCCATAAATTAAAGATTAGCGGGAATCTTCCGTAGTTAATTTTTGGAGAGATAGAAGTGCCTATTTTGGTTAATTGCCGTTCTGTTTTTCAGTATTGGCAACCACATCCACCTTGTCTAATTCCAATGTTTCTAGATAACGTGGAGTCATACCGAGGTGTTTTAATGGGTGGCTTTTAAAAGGCGCTGGCCCGCGCTGGCTGGCGCCGCTAGGCGCCAAGCCCTTCTACAGCTCCGTGAACATCTGCGCCCCGCGCCGCATCAGCCAGGCGTAGGCGCACACGCTGGCGGCTGCGAACAGTGCGCTGCATGACAACAGGTAGGCTGGGGCCGGGATGACGGCCGAGTAGCCGAAGAAATACAACGCCCATAGGATGAACAGGAAACCCCATGCCCCGAACAGCGTGAACATTGCCGCCACGCTTTGCTTCACTACCTGTATCTCATTCGTCCAGTCAAGTTTCGGAAAGTGCAGATTCAGCATGAGCCCCAGGACCCCCGCAAGCGCGATGGCCGTCTGCGGCACGATCAGCAGCATCAGCCAGTCCGCGGGGCCGCCCGCCAGTGCCGCCCCAAAACAGAGCGATGCGAATAGGCAGGGGATTGACGACAGCAGCATATGCGCCGCGAGCTTTGCACGCAGTATGGCCTGTGCCGGCACGGGGATGCTTTTCGCTATCCAGAGGTTCGGGCCCTCCAGCGACACGAGCGACGCGCTGACATTGTTCGATACGCCCAGAAACGCGAAGGCCATGGCTAGGATGGCCGCAGGCGCGATACCTGACATCGTGGCCAGCGCATCCATCTGCGCGAGGATGCCTGCGGGCCTTATCAGTATGAGCGGCGAGGCAAGCATGAACACGGAGCCGATCGACGCATTCAGGACAATGGTCGGCTTGCTCCAGAACTTGCCCATCTCCTTCCCGATCAGTGCCGGCAGTGCGCCTCTGGCGGCGGTGCGCTTTTCGCGGTACACGATTTTCGCGCTGCCTCTTTCCGTGGCCAGAATCCTATGGTAATTCGCGGCTAGCAGCAGCAACGCGGCGGCAAACGGCACGATCGCCCACGCCGCGAATGCCAGGCCGTCCACAATATCGCCATCCGCAATGCCGGCGCCGAAGGCGTAGAACGGGGGCATTGCCACGCGGAAAGCCTCCGCCAGCTCGCTTCCTCTTGCTACAAGCTCACCCAGATACCCCTGTATATTCATGTAGCCGTACAGGTACGCGATGAGGAATGCCGCCGAGAGCACAAGCGTGATGATGTTCCTGTGGCGCAGCCGCGATGATACCAGCGTCAACAGCCAGGCGAGCAGCAGTGCGGCCGACAGGGCCATCAGCGGCAGGAGCGCCACGCCTATTATGAAGAGCAGGATCCCCATGCCCGTCGCGTGGCCGCCCGCAGCCCATGGCACGAAGGCCGCCAATGCCGCCAGGAGCGTCATGGCGCATTCCGCCGTGAAGAGGACCAGCAGCCGCCCGATCAGGATGGCGTAAGGCTTTATCGGCATGGACAGCAGCAGATCGTTGTCCTTCGCGCCGAACACTATAGCCGCCCCCGCCAGCACGGAACTGATGACACATAGCAAGAACACCGTGACCGCAAGCATTGAGAAGTACATAAACCCAATGCCCGCCGAAAAATATGCTTCGCACATAGAGTCGAACATCATATAGAACATGGAAAAAATGGAAATCGCCGCCACGAGTCCGACAATGGCCGCGAATGCCGTTTTGCCCGTGCTGGGCGCCTTGGCGCCGGAATTGATTTTCATGACGCCGGACAGCAGCACCTTCAAATTGATGGCAAACAGCCTCCTAATCATCATTCCCCTCCCCCTTTGACCCACGCACTGGCGCTTCGGGACCGTGGCCTTCCGTCCCATGGCCGGGATGCCCCCCTTCAAGCGCTGGATGCTCCCCCTCCAGCTCGAAGAAAGCCGTTTCAAGCGACGAATCGCCGCGCACTGTGTCCATGTCCCCGTACGCCACGAGCCTGCCGCTCTTGATGATCGCCACTTTGTCGCACAGTTTTTCCGCCACTTCGAGGACATGCGTTGAGAAGAACACTGCCCCTCCGTCATCGCATTTCCGGCGCATAATGTCCTTCACCGTCCGGCTTGCCTTGGGGTCCAGCCCTACAAATGGCTCGTCAAGCACCATGAAGCGCGGCTCATGTATGAGCGCCGCCATCAGCGCGAGTTTCTGCCTCATCCCATGGGAATACGCCGAAACCGGCGAGGCAAGGTCTGCGGTCAGTTCGAGCATATCGGCGTATTGGCGGATCCTCTGCTGCCGCTCGCTGGCGCCGATGCCATAGACATCCGCTATGAAGTTCAGATATTTGATGCCCGAAAGGAAATCGTAGATGTCAGGATTGTCGGGCACGTAGGCGGTCATCCGCTTGCACTCCATCGGCGCCTTCTTCACCGACTTGCCGCCGATGTAGATCTCGCCGCTTTCGAACCTGAGTATGCCGCACACAGCTTTGATGGTCGTGGTCTTGCCAGCCCCGTTGTGCCCTATGAAGCCGCATATCTCGCCCTCGGCGATCTCTAAGGATAGGTTGTCCACAGCGCATTTGCCGCCGTACTTTTTGGTCAGGCCCTCTATTTTCAGCATCTTGTCGCCTCCTTTGCCACTTTATATTTATACTGTTCTCCGGCCAACCGAAGAACAATATAACCATATCTTGCCCGGCTAACGGCATCAATTTGGGGCCATCAGGCACGCCGCCCGTAAGCTTTCACTGACATTGCCCAAAATGCCGCGCCTATGCCGATGCACCAGGCCAGCGCGATGGGCAGGCTGTTGCCGGGCGGCTCGCCGAGGAGCAGGAGCCTGACGCTGTCGGCGATGGGCGTCATGGGCTGGTGCAGCGCGAAGGCGGCTAGAGCTGGCGGCATGGAACCTGTGGGCACGAATGACGAGCTGGCGAATATCAGGCCGATCAGCAGGTAGGCGAATACGCCGGCCGTCTCCACCGATTTCATGGCAAGCCCGAAGAACACGCTCACCCATGTCATGGCGGCAATGAACAGGATGATCACGAGGGCCGCCATGAGCCACCCAACCGCACCCGCCTCTGGCCGGAAGCCGATGAGCAGGCCTATGAGGATTATGGCAATGACTGAAACGGCATTGCTCACGATGGATGTCAGGACATGCCCGCCGAGTATGCTCGACTTAGCGACGGGCATTGAGTGGAAGCGCTCGAAGAGCCCCTTCTGCACGTCCACATGGATCCGGTAGGCGGTATAGGCCACGCCTGACAGGACGCACATCATGATGATCCCCGCGAGCATATAGTCTACAGTGCCGACGCCGCCCAGGTCCATCGCCCCGCCGAATACATAGTTCATGGCGAGCAGCATTGCGACGGGCATAAACAGTACAGTGATGATCGTATCCAGGCTGCGGAATATCTGCTTCATCACGCGGCCAGTCATCACAGCGGTGTCGCTTATCGCGTATTTGACATTCATATGGCCTCCTTTATAATTGTAAGGAACGCTTCTTCGAGCGTCGGCGGCCTCTGCGCGAAGCTCGCCTCAATGCCTGCGTTTTCCAGGCGGCGCATAATCTCGGCTGTCTGGTTCACGCTGCCGTCCGTCGCGACCGTCAATGTCAACGCGCCAGGCACTGGGCCGTATGCCGCAAGGGCTTCGGCTGCCTGTGCCATGCCGCCCTGCTCCAAAAATGAGAGCACTAGCTTGGGCGGCGGCGCTAGCCGCTTGAGTTCCGCGGCAGTCCCCTCGGCGGCGATGGCGCCGTCGTGCAGGATCGCGATCCTGTCCGCAAGGCTGTCGGCCTCTTCAAGGTACTGCGTGGTGAGGAAGACTGTCACGCCGGACTCGACCATCGTCCTGACTGTGTCCCAGACTGCAAGCCGGCCTTGCGGGTCCAGCCCTGTGGTCGGCTCATCGAGGAAGATGACCCGTGGGCTGCCCATCATGCTCATCGCCAGATCCAGGCGCCGCCGCATGCCGCCGGAATAGGTCGAGAGCGGCTTGTCCGCGGCGTCTGACAGCCCGAATTCGCCCAGCTGCCTGTCAGCCTCCCCCTTGGGGTCGCCCAGATGGCGCAGCCTGCCGATCATGATCAGGTTCTCGCGCCCGGTGAGTATGTCGTCCACTGCCGCGAACTGCCCCGTCAGGCTTATGCATTCGCGCACGCGCCGCCCCTGTTTTGCCACATCGAAACCGCAGACTTCGGCTGTGCCGCTGTCGGCACGAAGCAATGTGGCCAATATCTTTATTGTCGTGGTCTTGCCTGCGCCGTTTGAGCCGAGCAGCGCAAATATCTCGCCTTGCCCGACTGTGAGGCTCACTCCCTTGAGGACCGTCTGCGCCTTGAAGGACTTGCGCAATCCTACTGCCTTGACTGCCGTCATTTTGATCCGCCCCCCGTTCCAAGCTTTTCCGCAATCTGGCGGTTCAGTTTCGTGCGCCAGTCGTCCGTATAAGTCCTCGCGTTTTTTAGGAGTTCCTCGCAGAATCCGGCAACGTCGCTGCCCGTGACTTCAAGCACCCCCTTGCCGCCGGCAGCGCCGGCCTCAAACAGTTCTATCAGATCGTAGTGGATTTTCATCATGTCGTAGCCGCTTCCCGCAGCGAACATCCACATATGGGACTGTATTTTCTTGAACACGAACCGGTAGTCCTCCGGCAAGGCCTCAACCCTCGCCATTTGCCGTTTGTACTCCTGCTTTTCCCTTCTCATTTTAGGGATGTTCAAATAGTCGTCGAAGAAGTCAGACATCTGGCTTTGCCTCCTTTAGCTCATCAATTTTTGACGCCACAAACTCCCATTTGGCCCAGAACAGGCGCAGTTCCTCACGCCCAGCGTCATTGAGGGTGAAGAACTTCCGCGGCGGCCCGATTTCGGACGGCCGCTTCGCTATCTCGACAAGCCCGTTCTTTTCAAGCCGCACGAGGATGGTGTACACCGTGCCCTCCACCACCTCGGCAAAGCCAAGGGCGTTGAGTTTGCGGGTTATCTCGTATCCGTAAGTCTCCCCCCGGCCTATGATTTCGAGGACGCAGCCCTCCAGCACCCCCTTCAGCATTTCGGTTAGATTTTCCAAGCATATGCCCCCTTTGCGCCAGCGCCCGCGCAAGCTCCAGCGCCAGCGCCCGTGCCCGCTCCCGCGCCTGCACCCGCTCCCATGCCCGCGCCAGCGCCCAGTATAAAGTATTACTTATTACCACTATAAAGTATCACAGATTAGATATGATCGCAAGGTTTTTTTGAAAAATTCGAAAAATATTTTGTCGGGCCCAGGGACCCCAGACCCT
>JAIRSA010000022.1 GCA_031255695.1 Eubacteriales Family XIII. Incertae Sedis bacterium
TAAAGGGTGTAGATGGCACAGAATATCAGCAAGGCCTCGGCGAACCAGAGCGGGCCCGCGCTGTTCGCCCAGTCAAATGTCTTGATATAGAAGAAATAGTTGTAGCATATGGCTTCAAAGCTGCGCGGGATGCCGTCGGCGACGATGACGATGATGATGAGGGGCGAGATGACCAGATCGTAGAACAGCAGCGGCACGCCCAGGCGCAGCAGGCGCCCTTTCATGAATGCCGCAGCGCCGTACCTCGGCAGCGATTTCGCCGCCCAATACGCGGCAATGAAGAACATGAGCCCCATAAACCACGCCTGCGCATATGAGCTGATCGTGCCATATACCGCGAAGTCCACGAACCTCATCTGGTCATACGACACTTCCTGATAATACCATTTGGCGATGCCGCTGTATGTAGATGCAGAATGCACTACTATTACAAGGAAAATCACAAGTGACCGCAGATTGTCGAGATAAACCAGCCTTGGGGCGCCTATCCTTTCAGGATGCCTGCCCTCCCACAAGTGCGTGTCGGTATTTGCGGGGGCCTTTGCCGATTCGATCGATGCCATTATGAACCCTCCATAAAAGTCAGTGAAGTATGCGCCTTTCATGTGCCAACTATCAGATGCCAACTATATTGAAGCACAAATGCCCAAATGCCAATGCCTAAACACTGATACCCGGATGCCGATGTCATCCGCCATGCCGCTATGGCAGCGGCAGCGACAGCTTTGAAAGCAGCTCCCGCATATCGCCCGGCAACTCTGCCGTGAAGCGCAGCGGCGCATTTGAGCGCGGATGCGTGAAAGCCAGTTCCCGCGCGTGCAGGGCCTGCCTCCCGATGAGCGCCGGGGCAGGGCTGCCGTACAGCGCGTCCCCTACTATGGAATGGCCGATGTGGGCAAGATGGACACGTATCTGGTGCGTCCTGCCGGTGTCCAGCTCCAGCTCCAGCAGAGTATAGCCTGCTGCGCCTACGGCCGTGCCTGCGCCAATGTCAGTGTCTGCGTCAGCGCTTGCTGCGGCTGTGCCTGCGCCGGGCCTGCCCTGTGCGCCGGCGGCCATGCCTGCCGCCGCGGCCGTGCCTGCGCCTGCGCCGGGCCTGCCCTGTGCGCCGGCGGCCATGCCTGCCGCCGCGGCCGTGCCTGCGCCAATGTCAGTGCCTGCGTCAGCGCTTGCTGCGGCTGTGCCTACGCCGGATCTTGCCAGTACCCGGAACCGTGTCGCCGAGGGGGCGCCGCTGCCGTCCACCACCCTCCTGGGCGTGCTGTCCGGCGCTTTGGCTATGGGGAGGTCTATCCTCCCTTCGTCCTCTTCTATGATCCCTTCCGCCACGGCCATGTACCGCTTCGTGACGCCGCCGCCTGCGGCCTGCTTCGTGAAGCTTTCCTGGCTGTATGCGTTCTTGCCGATCACAAGCACGCCTGTCGTGTCCATGTCCAGCCTGTTGACAAACCGTATCTTGTAGGCGCCCCCGGCGCCGATCATATGCTTCATGACACCGTTTGCTATGGTGCCGCCGCTATGGCCCTTGGTCGGGTGTACGACTATGCCCGACTGTTTGTTTATTATCAACAGGTCCTCATCCTCGAACACTATGTCCAAGGGGATGTCTTCGGGTTCGAAAAAGCTAGACTCGCTAGGGAAACGCACCGCCAGCACGTCCCCTTCCATGGCCTTCCCGTTCACACGCACCGGCTCCCCATTCAGTGTCACGGCGCCTCCGCCGTACTTTATCTTCTTCATGAGCCTGAGTGAGATCGAAAGCCTCATTTTCAACAGATGCCTGATTTTGTGGCATTCGTCTTGCTTAGTAACCCTATACTCCAAATCGCATTTGTTATATTCCATATCCCTTATATGATAACCTATTATAACATATATTATCTTCCATGTATAGCCTATATTATGTCCAAAAAATATTGTGTTTTATATCATTTGTTGCTTGTTTCCATAGTGCCCGTTGCCAATTTTCCAACGCATTCCGTTGTTTTTGCCACCTCAGGGCGAGGCTGGATTTAATTTCCATGTGCCCCGCCGGACCCGCCAGCATGAGAATTTTTACATTATAGCTGAAATTATAGCATGCTGCGTGCGGCCCGATACGGCAGGTCGGCCTTTGGGAATGCTGCTGGTCCAAGGCTTTCGGCCTCTGGGAATGCTGCTGGCCCAAGGCTTTCGGCCTCTGGGCATGCTGCTGGCCCAGGGCTTCCAGCCTCTAGGCATACTGCTGGCCCAGGCCTTTCGGCCTTGGGCATATTGGGCTCTGCGTTATAGGGCGTGGATCCTCGGAGGGGCGGCCATTGGCGGCATTTCTACAGCAGCTTCGTCTTCACCTTGTTCCAGAAATCGTAGTTCGGCAGACGCAGCAGCTGTACCGTGCTTTCGGAAAAGGCCACATGGATATGCGCGACAGACGAATACATCTCCTCTATCCCGTCGGCCGCGATCAGTATGTCGCTGTTCTTGGTGTACTCCGGAAATATATTTACAGACATATGCGGCGGCAGCAGTATGCCAGATGTAAATGACCTGTACGACGAATTGTTTATGGGCGCTATGGGCGTCACCTGCAGGAGATCGAGCCTGGGGTCCACTATGCTCCCTCCCAGCGCATAGTTGTAGGCCGTGCTGCCCGCCGGCGTCGCCACGGCTATGCCGTCGCCGCGGAATGTTTCGATGAAACTGTCGCCAATATATATGTTCAGCGACGCCACATGGGAATACGCGCCGCGTATGACGATCTCGTTCAGCCCTTTGACGCATGACCGCCCGCCGCTCCCGATGATCTCGGCGCTCACCGCCTTGAGGCTCTGTATTTTGTACCCGCCATCCAGGTAGATCGATATGAACTCCTCCGTCTCGTGGGGCTGCAGTTCCTGGAAGAAGCCCAGATGGCCCGTGTTCACGCCGATGATCGGTATGTCCGGGAAGCCCAGGCGCGCCAGCGTGTTAAGCAGCGATCCGTCGCCCCCTATGCACACTATGAGTTCCGCTTCGGGGCTGAATTCGCCGGGGACGTCAAAGCCCGCCGCCCCAAGCCTCTCCTTGAAGCAGCTTTCCGCCTTGGCGGAAGCGGGATCGCCGTTCGCGAAAATATTCACTATCCTGCTTCCCCTGGCGCCGCCAGGCGCCGCGCCTGGCGCATCGCGCCCCGTCATGCCCTCGCCACCATGCGTCACAGCACTGCCCTCCTCACGCAATTATACCAGTTCTTCCAGCTCGCTGACAAGCCCTTCGAATGTGTCCAGCGCGCTGAGCACGGGTTCAGGGCGGCTCATGTCCACGCCCGCTATCTTCAGGAGCTCTATGGGATCGTCGCTCTCGCCGGTCTTCAGGAATGATATATATGCCTCTGCCGCAGGGGCGCCGCCCTCCAGTATGCCCTTCGATATGGCGGTGGCCGCCGAATACCCCGTCGCGTATTTGTACACATAGAAGGCCCTGTAGAAATGCGGTATCCTGGCCCATTCGGCCGCTATTTCCTCGTCGAGCGCCGTATCGGGGCCGAAGTACTTGCGGTTAAGCGCGTAATAGTCCTCCGAAAGGCGGTCCGCAGTGAGCGCCTCCCCTCTTTCCACCGCCTCATGCGTGAGCCTCTCGAATTCGGCGAACATGGTCTGCCGGAACAGCGTGGTCCGGAACTCCTCGATATGCATGCCCAGCAGGTACTTCTTCCTCTCCGGATCGCCTTCCTCGGAAACCAGGTGCCGCATGAGCAGGGACTCGTTGACTGTGGAGGCGACCTCCGCGGTGAAGATCGAATGGCTGCCATATATGAACGGCTGGCTGCGCCTTGTATACCACGAGTGCATGGAATGCCCCATCTCATGCGCCAGCGTGAACACGTCCTTGAGCTTCGACGAATAGTTCATAAGTATGTACGGGTTGCTGTCATAGCTCCCGAAGGAATAGGCGCCGCTCGTCTTGCCCTCGTTCTCGTACACGTCGATCCACCTGTCCCTGATGCCACGCGCCGCCGTCTCCACGTACTCCTCGCCTAGTGCGGCGAGCCCGCGCTTCATCATGCTGACCGCGCCCTCATACGGTATCGGCTCCTGCTCTATGTTGAAGAGCGGCGCGTAGACATCGTACAGATGGAGCTTGTCCAGCCCCATTATCTTCTGCCTCAGCGCGAGATAGCGGTGCAGCGTCCCCAGCCTGCCGTTCACCGCCTCGACGAGGCTGTCGTATACGGCTACGGGTATATTGTCGCCGGAAAGGGCGGCTTCGAGCGATGATGGGTATTTGCGGATCCTTGCGGACACGACATCGTATTTGGTGTTGTAGCTGTAGGTCGCGGCAAGGGTGTTGCGCAGGGCCGCGTAAGCCCCGTGCATCTTCGTGAAGGCGCTCTTCCTGACCTCCCTGTCCCGCGATTCCATGAACGCTATGTATTTCCCGTGCGTGAGCTCAGCCTCCTCGCCATCCTCGTCTATGATGTGCCCGAACTTCATGTCGGCATTGTTGATCATGCCGAATATGTCGCCTGTGGCGCCCGTCACCTCAGAAAGCTGGGCTAGCAGGTTTTCCTCCGGCTCCGACAGGACGTGGGCCTTCTCGCGCAGCAGCACATCGATATAATGCCTGTACCGCCCCAGGCCCGCCTCGGCTTCCATGAACCCGGCAAGCCGCTCTTCCGGGATCTCTATGAATTCTGGCGTGAAGAATGAAAGGCCTGCCGACGCCTTGGCCATGAAGGCCTGTATACGGTCCAGCATGGCCTGGTAGCGGGCGTCACGGTTGTCCTCGTCCTTGCGCATCCTTGCGTATACGTACAGCCTCTCGGCCGAGCGCCACAGCCGGTCCTTGGCTTCAAGCGCCTCAAGCAGTATGCCGGCGCCCTCGCCCAGCCTGCCCGAATAGGCCACGCAGCCCTCCAGGATGCGCCCGGCCTCGCCGAAGTCCTTCTCCCAGCCTTCATCGCCCGGATAAAGCGATCCGAGATCCCATTTATATTGTTCGGGGATCTGCCCCCTCAATTTGTTTTGTTTCATGCCCGCTTGCCTCCGCTTTCTGATATAATTGCTTGTATAATTACTTGCTTGACCAAATAATCGAATTGATTTATAGTAGATAGTATAGCATAAAAAAACTCTGCGTAAAAGTGCAATATAAAATATAAGAAGCTGCGAAAGGAGCTCCCATGGACAACCGGCCAATCGGTTTCTTCGATTCGGGCCTCGGCGGCCTTACCTGCATACCTTATTTGATGAAAGCCCTGCCTGATGAGCGCATTGTCTATTTCGGCGATACAGCCCGGACCCCCTACGGCTCCAAGGCGGTATCGACCATACGGGCTTTTTCGATGGAGATCTCCGATTTCCTTGTGGAGAACGGCGTCAAGATGATCGTCATCGCCTGCAATACCGTCAGCGCGACATGCCTGCACGATCTGCGCAGGCGGCACCCCGGCATACCTGTGCTCGGCATCATCAGCCCCGCCTCCCACACCGTGTCCAAGACATGCACCCCGGACAGCCGCATCGGCATCATAGGCACGCGGGTGACCATAAAGAGCGATTCATACCGCCGGAAGATACTGAGCTACAACAGCCGCCTCGACATATCGCAGACTGCCTGCCCGGCCCTCGTGCCGCTTATAGAAGAGGGGATCATACAGAATGAGATCATGGACCTTTCGATCAGGTACTATCTGGATCAGTTCATAGCCTACAACCGCATCGACACGCTGGTCCTAGGCTGTACGCACTACCCGCTCATCCGCAAGAACATAATGAAGCTCTATCCTGGGATCAGGATAGTCGATCCGTCCGAGGAGATATTGCGGAGCGTCAAAGAGGCCCTGGATCGCGGCGATCTGGCCGCCGGCGCGTCCTCCGGCGAGCATCGCTTCTACGCGAGCGATCTCTCGGAAAATTTTGTGAGCATGATCAACCATATATTTGAATATACCAGTTTCAATGTAGTTTTCAGCAATATAAACCTTGATGGGCGGAAAGGCGGTGCCGGCGATGGGCGTTGAAGGCATTTTGGGGATTCTCGGCATTGAGTCGCCTGATGATTTTGGGTTTTTCGAATATTTCGCGGATCTGGCCGAAAGCCGCGACGACATACCGTTCGAAGCGCTCCACAAGTTCTTCTCGCTTGTCGATCATAGGGCGCTGGCCGATCTGACCGGCGGGTATTTCGAGGAGCTTCTCGACTGCATACCTGGGGACCAGATCGAGTTCTACACGCTCATGGAGGCGGTCGGGATGAACCTATGCGGGCTGGCAGAAAGGCTTGCGGGCGGCGACGGCGACACAGACGGGCACGACGACGACTGCGACTGCGGGCACGGGCACGGCAGCGCAGGCAGCCATGACAGTGGCGTACACGAGCACGGCAGCCTTGACGGACACAGGCACGTCGGCGCAGACAGCCATGGACACGGCCACGCTGGCGGCCATGACGGCGGCGGGCACGGGCACGGCGGCGCAGGCAGCAACGGCGCCGGCTTCGACAAGGAGCGCGGCCTTCTTTACTATACTGAGGAATTTTTCAAATTCCGCCTCTGGTACCTATTCGACAGCAAGGCCGTCTGCCGCGACACCTCGGATGGCACGGAAACGGAAATGCCCGTGGCCGAAGCCATCGTGGCCCACCGGCTTGAAAAGCTCGGCGGGCGCGCCTACAGCTACGACTTCTCCGGCTGCATGGACTACCCCCTGGAAGAATACATCTTCCCCGTCTGATACAGCACTTACAGCAGCCTGGCCATTAGCGGCGCAAGCGGAAGCACGGCCGCCGCCCGCACACGTGCGTGTTGGCCGCCCTGGAGCTAGATCCGGACTTCGATCCAGACCGCCGCCCCGCACACGCGTGCGTGGGCTATAGACCTACAGCAGCCTCTCCACATAATCCACATCTGACGGGGTGTCTATGTATTCGCGCCCGCGCTTCTGGCGCGTCTCCCTGCCCTTGCCGGTGATCAGCACGACGCTGCCAGGCGGCGCCGACTCCACCGCCTGGCGGATCGCCTCTTCCCTGTCGGGTATTATTCGGCACTCGCAGCCGCAGCTGGCGACATGCCCGGCGATCTCCTCCGATATCGCCATGACGGGTTCCTCGCCCGCGTCCTCCTCGGTCACGAAAACCATATCGGCGTTGCTGCCCGCCACGATGCCTAGCTCGCGCCTGCGTCCCAAGGCCTTCTTGCCTGGGCAGCCGAACACTATGCTGATCTTCTGCCCAGGGTATTCCGCCTTCACAGACTTGAACAGGGTCTCAAAACTGAGCTTGTTGTGGGCATAGTCAACAATAATAGTTTTACCGTCACCCGATTTAAAGACCTCCATGCGCCCGCTGGCTTTAGCCCGTTTGAGCCCAGCCCTTATATGATTTGCCGGAACGCCTATGCAGTAGGCCGCCGATATGGCAGCGAGCGCGTTTTCCACATTGAACAGACCTGTCATGGAAATGGCGTATTCCCCGTCAAGCCCGCAGCCGCGCACGCGGAAGTCGATCCCGCCCCCGGACGGGCGTATGTCGTAGCCGCAGACATCCGCCGTCTCGCTGATCCCGAAGGTGACGCATTTCGGGCTGCCCTCTGCGGCCTTCAGCACCCTGTAAAGCCCCTCTGTCCCGATATTGACGCATGCCGCCGCGCACTGCCCGAAGATCTTCAGCTTCGAAGAGAAATAGTCCTCGAAATCGCTATGTTCGATATCGCTGATGTGGTCCTCGCCGATATTCAGGAAGCAGGCGACGTCGAAGATGATCCCATATGTCCTGTCGTATTTCAGGGCCTGGCTGGAGACCTCCATGGAGAGGCATTCTATGCCGCTGTCCGCCGCGTTCTGGAAATGCCTGTACAGCTCAAATGTCTCTGGCGTCGTGAGGTGCGATTCCTCTTCCACGACCCCGTCGAAATTGTCTATGCCGGAGAGCACGGCGCTGGGCATCTTCCCCTCCGCCTTCATCCATTCGTCGAGTATGGCCCTCATGTAATAGACCGTCGTGGACTTGCCCTTCGTGCCCGTCACCCCGATCAGCCTGAGTTTTTTCCACACGCTCTCATAATAGCGGTCCGCTATGACGGCCATCGCCCGGCGGATATCGCTCACGAGCAGGCAGGGCGCCCCGCCCGCCGTGCTGTATTCCCGCTCGCTGACATAGGCCAGCGCGCCGCCCCCGATGGCGGACGACAGGTATTCCGGCAGGAAATGCGCGCCCTTGCAGACGAACAGCACCCCTTCCCCCGCCTCGCGGGAGTCGTAGGTGATGCCGCTCACATAGCGTTCCGCCGCCGGCCCGATATCGCCCCCGATCAAAACCCCTTGATCCGCCAGCGCCTGGCGGTAATAACCTAGTTTATGCATCCTTGTACTCACATCCTGCGAACTGTATCGCCGCCTTGGCCAGCGACAGCATCGCGTCCAGATAGAATCCGGGCAGGCCCCAACGCCGCTTCAGCACGGACAGCTCCGTGCACGCGAGGATCGCCCCCCCGCATCCGGCTTCGGCAAGCTCCGCCTCCACGCGGCGGAAATCGCCTATGTCCAGCTCGCCGCCGCCCTTGACCCCGTCATATATAAGCTTCATGATCAGCCTTTGCGACCCCTGCGACGGCACATACGCAGGCACACCGGCGCGCCCCAGCGCCCGCTGGTACACGCCCGACTCTATTGTCCCGTCTGTGGCGAGGACGGCCGCCTTGGCAGGGCTGGCGCCATGCAGCCCCGCGTACTCGCGCACAGCCGCGTCGATCATGTCCAGCAGCGGCACGCCTATGGCCGCCTGTATCTCCCCGGCCAGCACATGCGATGTGTTGCAGGTCATCAGCACAGCGTCCACGCCGCATGCCTCCAGCATCCTTGCGTCATCCGACAATTGGCTGAGAAGCTCCGCGCCCCTCCCCTCCTTCAGCAACTTGGTGCGGTCGGGCATGCTCGCATGGTTCAGTATTACCATGTCTATATGCTCCTGATCGCAGCCTGCGGCCGTATGCCTGATCATCATGTCGTAGAACATCAATGTGGCCGCCGGCCCCATACCGCCGATCACCCCAAGCTTCTTCGGCGTGCGCCCGCACGGCAGCCCCATGGCCTGCCCGCGCCCGCCCGCCGTGGGCGGCCCGCCGGCGATCATGCCGGCATCCGTGGCTGGCTGCCCGCGCCCGCCTGCAGTGGGTATTGGCGTTTTTGTGCCATGTTCATCCATCTGTACCGGCATCCCTCTGCTTTCCATAATATTTCCGGAATTTATAATGATGGCTCATCAGGTTCTTCATCAGCCTCAGCCTGCGCCCCGCGCCCCCGTCAGCCGGATTCTTCAGCGGGTTGGCATAGCTGCCCTCGGATATGAGCCGCCTCATCTCCTGCCTGTACTGTTTCGGGCCCACATAATCGAATGCCACCTTCTTCGGCACCACCATCCAGAGCGACTTCTTCGAAACCGCCTTGAAGGGCAGCTCCCTCCGGCGGATCAGGTCCTCCACCAGGTAGCGCGCTATATTCTCGCCCGCGCCGGTCACATAGTAGTTGCTCCTGCCCTGGCGCGCGTTCAGCTCGAACACCTTGAACTTCCCGTCCCTGCGGTCATATTTGATGTCGAAATTCGAAAAGCCCCTGTAGCCTATGCCTTCGAGCAGCCCGATAATGCTGGATTCCAGCGCCTCGTTCCGCTCTGTTATTATCACGGCATGGTTCCCCGAACCATGGGGGGTATGCTCTTCCAGCAGCACGTGCCCGTGGCATGTCAGCTTTACCTTACCGTGCCTGTCCGAATAATTCGTGAGCACCCTCATGTATGTGTCGTCGCCGGGGATGAAATTCTGCACCACGACGGCGCCCTCATAGCCTGAGCCGTATATACGGCTTATTATCGCCGCCGCCTCGCCTTCGCTGCCGGCCTTGTAGATCTTGTCCTGCCCCGGAAATGGGTGCTCCCAATAAGCCACGCCATCCGAGGGTTTTATGATGAAGGGCCCGCCGAACGGAAACCCGCCCTCGTAGCCGCCTTCCTTCCTGCATATGAATGTGTCCGGATACGCTATGCCCAGGCTCTCGCACAGCCCGTAGAACTGCTCCTTGTCCGTCAGCCTGTCCATCAGATCGATGTCGATATAGGGGGCAATGACATTGGGGGCGAAACGGCCCTTGTTCGCGCTGATCTGCCTCACATATGCGTCCCCGCAGCCTATGGCGATAATTTTCCTGCCGCTGTCCCTCTCCGCAATCTGATTGACGGCGGACACTATCGCGTCCCCGTGATCCGCATTGGGCAGGCTCTCGTAGTCCATTATGCGGCTGCCGACGCAGACCCCCGCCGACGCCTTTCCGAAGGCTTTCGCCTTTACGCCGTACTCCTCGTGGAAGGCCCTCGCTACGCTGTATACATTGATGTCCCCTGCGAAAAGCACGGGCACGAATTCCGTTTCCGTCTCCATTGACCGCTCCCTTCCAATTGGCAGGCCCTGCGCCCCGCATCGCTGCGGCCACCGTTCTTGCATCCGGGCGGGAAATTGGCGCTCGCCCGCGCACCCGCACCCGCTGCGGCCACAGGCCGGCAATGCCGCCCCGGTCGGCTACCCGGCCGGCTAGGCCCTGCGCCTACCTTTCGTCGTCTGGCGGCTGCGGCTGCCCCTTGGGGGCATTGTCAGGCTGCCCGCCCCCGCCATAGGGCCGCCCTTCGGGCATATCCTGCGGCTGTTCCGGCCCGCTGTGCGGCACACCCTGACCGTTGTATGGCTGCCCCGGCTCGCCCCCGTAGGGGCCGTAGGGCTGGCCCTGCCCGCCCGGCGGCTGTCCCTGCCCATAGGGCGCTTCCGGCCCGCTGTACGGCCCGCCCTGGCCGCCGAATGGCTGCCCTGGCCCGCCTCCGTAAGGCCCGTAAGGCCCGCCGTAGCCGCCATATGGGCCGGGGCCCTGGCCCATCATGTATTTATCGGCGACGAAGCCTATGCGCCGCGTCCCCAGCGCCATCTCATAGAACACGGCGTGCGCCGCATTGAAATACATATAGAACATAGCGGCGAATGGGCAGGTGAGCAGTACGCTCAGCACATCCGCGACCGTTCTGTAATTTTCCGGTATGAACATGCCGATCAGGCCGTCTATTGATATATTGATGAGCCCCAGAAGCAGGGCCCACCCTATGAAGGAAAATTTGACGGCCAGAAGATTGACCTTGTTCCCCCTCATCATCGCGCGGCTCGTCCGCAATGCCCTGATTACGCCTATCGAGGGATCGTCCGCCAGGATGTAGAAAACCATGCTGTAGACAAATGCGAGCACAATGCCTGGGAAGATCAGCAGGAGCGCGCCCATAGACACCAGCAGGAGCATGAGTAGCCACACCCCCACGGCCCGCAGGATATTCCCGAAGCCGTAGAAAGAGGCCTCGTAGCCGTATTCCCTGCCACGCACGATCAAGAGCGACAAGTTGGCGAAGCTCAATGCTATCGGCCCTCCCGCCAACAATATGAAGATCAGTTGCAGGTCCGGCGCAAGTGGCTCCCAAAGGGTCTCAGGCACGCCGGAAGCGGCCACCCATGGTGTCGGGATAAAGGCGATATGCGGAAGCAGGGCCTGCGGCAATGTCATGGCCAGATGGATGATCACAAACACGCCCATGGCCTTCTGCCACTGCCACCTCAAAGTACTCAGCGCCAACTTCTTGATCTCGCTGGTCGGATCTGTCACACTATAATACTGCACTGCACCCCTGCCTTTCTTATGCTCGCGCTTTTCTTATACTTACGCCTTCTCTTGCGCCTTCTCTTGCTTAAAATGTCTGATACGTGGCGTCGCTGTCGCCGCCGTCCTGATCCGTGTCTTGGGGCGGCTGGCTCTGGCCGTTCTGCCAGCCCTGGCCGTTGCCGCCGCTGTTCTGGCTGTTCTGGCTGCCCTGGCCGCCGCTGTTCTGCCCGGTGCCGGTATTCTGCCCGGTGCCAGTGTTCTGCCCGCCCTGCCCGGTGCCGCCCTGCCCGGTGCCGCCCTGGCTGCCGCCGCTCTGGCCGCCCGTGCCTGGCGGGTTCGGCCAGAAGCCCGGATGATCGTCCGGTCTGTCCACGGCCGGCTGCGTCGCGGTGCCAGGCTGGCTATTGAGGTCTTCATAATAGTAGTCGTCCCTGAACACGCCGTCCCAGTAGAAGTTGACTACAAGCTCCTTTTCGGGATCTATCGGGAAGGCCTCTGGATCGCTGTTGTGCAGGTTGCAATAGTACTTGGGCTTTTCGCCGCCGTTGGGATCGAACAGTATCCGGGTCGGGCAGTACGGCGTCGCGAGGTGCCCCGACAGCGGGCATATATGTACCGGGCTGCTGGTTGTATCGACCTCGGTGGGTTCCGTCCCGGATATGAAATATTCGGTGCGTGTGGCGCTATATGACGACGGCAGCAGCCCGGACGAGCTGTCTACAGTCATAGTGGTTATGTTGGACGGCGCGGACGGGAAACTGCCGCGTTCCGTGCCATCGCAGATCTGCTGCATTATCTTGCTCCATACCCTAGTCGCCGCGCCGGAGCCCTCAGCCAGCTCTATGCCCACATCGCAGCCGATCCACAGCGACGCCGAATACTGCGGCGTGAAGCCCACGAACCAGGCGTCGTACTTGTCGCTTGTCGTGCCGGTCTTGCCGGCGACGGGCTGCGAGGGTATGGACGCGCGGCTTGCGATGCCGTTCGTCACAGTGGTGCGCAGCATATCGGTGATCAGCCAGGCGACGGACTGGTCCATGGCCTGGTTGCTGTATGGCTCGCGATCGATGATCGCCTCGCCTCGGCGGTTTGTGATCTTGGTGTATGGGCGCGGCTGCACATAAAGCCCCTGGTTGCCGAACGAGCCATAGGCCGCCGCCATCTCAAGCGGCGATATGCCGTGGCTCATGCCGCCGAGCGCAAGCGCGGCGGGGTTCATGTCGTTCGTCGCCCCCGTCTCGACGACGGTGCTGACGCCAAGGCCTTTCAGGAATTTCAGTGACCTTTCAGGCCCGATGTTCAGCTGGACCTTCACGGCATTGACATTTACGGACTGCTCGATCGACCTGCGCAGCGACTGCATGCCGCGGTAGCCGTCATACCAGTTCTTTGGCCAGATCTTGCCTTGGAACTCCAAGGGCTCGTCCACGATGCCGCTGGCGGCCGTCCAGTAGTTGCCGTATGTGGCCTCGCCGTTCACGACGGGCTCCTTGTCGGCCCCCATCTGCAGCGCCGGCCCGTACACGGACATGGGCTTGATGGATGAGCCGGGCTGCCTTGGGCTGTCCGCCCGGTTGTAGAGGAGCCGGCCCTCCGTGTTGCGCCCGCCGACCATGGCTTTGATGCCGCCCGTCTTGTAGTCCAGCAGGATCATGGCGGACTGCGGCTGCACGACCTCCTGGCGCAGCGTGTACGCGTCCGGGCCGACGATTATGCCGCCGTCCACGAAGCGGAAGATATCCGGGTGGTTGGTGAAGAACGAATGATCGATGAGCAGATCCCCGTCTGAATTTTTAGTCTTGTACTCGCGCCCTATGGCAATAGCGCCGCCGCGCACGATGTAATAGGTGCGGTCCTTCTGCACGTACATGTCCTTGAACTCCACGCTGTAGTCGGTGTTGCCCTGGACTTGGGTGTTGTAGAAGTTCAGGCGCTTGCCGCTGAAGAGCAGCAGATCGCCGTTCTCAAGGCCTTGGTATTCGTCAGGGGACAGCGTGAAATTGCCGTCTTCGTCGAAATAGCTTTCGTAGCTGTTTAGCAGCAGCCCGTTGGGCGCCAGTATGTTGCCGGCCTTGTCCTTCTTGACGACAAGCCTGGGGAAGTTGTCGTTGTCTGACAGCTCCGCCTCGACAATGCTCTGCATCGTCCGGTTCATGGTGGTGTATATCCTGAGCCCGCCCGCATACAGCAGCTGGTGCGCGCTGTCCTCGTCAATGCCGAGCTCGGCCATGAGGTCCTGCGTCACGCGCTTCACGGTGTAGTCGGCAAAATAGTTCGAGCTTATATTTTCATTGTCGATGCGCGGGTTCACGTTCTCGCGCAGGTTCGTGCCCAGGGCATCGTCATACTCCTGCTGCGTTATGAACTCCAGATCCAGCATGGCTTTCAGTATGAGGTCCTTGCGGCTCACAAACGCGTCGTTGTAGACGTACGCGTACTGGCCGCTGACCGCCAGGAGGTTGGGGTTGTCTGCGGACACCTTCTCGCGCTCGAATGTCTGGACGAGGGCGAACCTGGTGGGCGCCTGCGCGAGGCTCGCGATGGCGGCGCATTCCGCAAGGTTGAGCTCGCCGACATCTTTGGAGAAATATGCCTGCGCGGCCGCCTGCACGCCATAGGAATGGTTCCCCAGCGGGATGGTATTCATGTACGCTTCTATGATCTGGTATTTCGTAAGCTTGTTCTCCAGCTGTATGGCGATGAAGGCTTCCTGTATCTTACGTGTGAGCGAATGCGTGGACTTCGACTCAGGCAGCCATATGTTGCGCGCAAGCTGCTGGGTTATGGTGCTCGTGCCCCTTATCTTGCCGCCGCCTAGCACGCTGTCCCGGATGGCGCCGAAGATGCGTATGACGTTGAAGCCGTTGTGGGTCCAGAATGTCTTGTCCTCGATCGCGACAAAGGCGTCCACAAGATCCGCCGGCATTTCATTGAACAGGACATTCGTCCGCATCCCGTCGCCGATATATATGTCGTCTATGACATTCCCCTCGTCGTCGTAAAGCGTGGAGCTCTGCGTGAGTATGCTCGATATGTCGTCGGGGTTGATTTCGGGCGAGTTCGCGATAATGGGTATGATCGCGGCAAACACAGAGATCCCCCCTGCCAGGCATACGAGAAGCAGCGCGAAAATGATGAATTTGAGCGGATGCAGGTGGAACCTGTTTTTCTTGCCCCTCCCTGAGCCTGAGCCGCCCGACGACGCGCCGCCGCGCTGCCTGCCCGGCGATCCTGCCGATGGCTGGCGCGAGGCCGAAGCCCTTGACGCGCCCTGCCCCGAAGCCGCCTGCCCCGAAGCCGAGGCCATGGCCGCAGAGGCGCTGGCCGCAGAGGCGCTGGCCGCGTGCGGCTGGGCCGCGTGCTCGGCGCCTGACGCGGAAAAGCTCGAAAACGGCGGTGCCTGCGCCTGCGTGCCCTGCGCATATGGATCCATGGATATGGCGGAGGCCGCCGCCTGGCGCAGGGCGCTGTCGCTGTCGCCTTCCGGGGCGCCGCCGCCTGAGCGGATCACCTTCCCCGGCGGCTGCTGCCTGGAGCGCGACAGGCGCTCCACCCTGGACGCGGAGACCATCTCGACATCCCGCCATGGATCGTCGCCCTGATCCGGCTGCAGGCCATTGCCGCCGCGGGACGGGTTTTTGTCGAAATCGCTGCTGATCTTATCGAAGCGTTCAAAGAAATCGGCGATCTCGCTACGGCTGTCCATGCCGTCAATATTGGTATCGTTGATATTATCTGTCAAAATAACCACCTGCTTTATTACAACAAAAAACGTAGCGGCCATAATGGCCATACCGATTATATTATATCATAAAACGCGAAGCATTTATAGCAGCGGCATCATGACAACTTTGTTACGATTTGTTGCGTTTTGGGACGCCTGCGGGGGCAGGCGCCCGGATGTGGCAGCAGCCGCGCCCCTGCGCCTGATGCCACATCCGCACGCCTGTTTCCCAAAAACGGCCATCCGCCTCACTGGGCGGAAGGCCGTTTTTTGTCTGTTTTTTGCCTGCCATAGTCCCGCCGTATGGCGCGGGCGCCTATGCCGGGGCTAGCGCAATGTCGCTTCGTACAGGTCTTCCGCGCTGTCCCACTCTGCTATTATCTGCGGTATGACCTTGTACAGGTCGCCTACGATCCCATAGTCGGCTACCTCGAATATCGGGGCGTCCGGATCCTTGTTTATCGCGACGATGATGTCCGATGTCTGCATGCCCGCCAGGTGCTGTATGGCCCCCGATATGCCGCAGGCGAAATAGATCTTCGGCTTTACTGTCGTCCCTGTCTGCCCTACCTGGTGCGAGTGGTCGATCCAGCCCGCGTCCACGGCGGCCCTCGATGAGCCGACGACGCCGCCTACCTTGTCGGCGAACTGCTTTATGAGATCGAAGCCCGAAGGATCGCCGAGGCCGCGCCCGCCGGAGCAGATTATGTCCGCATCGGTCAGCGAGACGATCTCCTTGGCCGACTTCACTATCTCGACTATCTTCGTCCTGATGTCGCTGTCGCCCAGCGAAGGATTGTACACGATGACCTCGCCCTTTGCGCCAGGCTTCCTTTCCCTCCTGGTCATGACGCCCGGCCGGACCGTCGCCATCTGCGGGCGCGTCCTTGGGCATATGATCGTGGCCATGAGGTTGCCGCCGAAGGCCGGCCGCGTCTGCTTCAGGCCCTTGTCGTCCGAGTTCGGATCGAGGGTGGATGTGTCGAGCGTCGTGTTCTTCTTGGCATAGTCGACGTAGCTGCTCACCTTGACGTCGAGCCTTGTGCAGTCTGCGGTCAGCCCTGTGTTCAGCCTTGCAGCCACCCTCGGCGCCAGATCCCTGCCGATGTGGGTCGCGCCGAACAGCACGATCTCAGGCTTGTATTCGTTGACGGCGTCGAAGAAGACCTTCGTGTAGCCGTCGGTGGTGAAGTTCTCAAGCAGCGGGTGCTCGATCATGACGACGCCGTCCGCGCCGTACTCGAAGCACTCTGTCTTGAGCCCGCTGATCCCGTTGCCGACAAGCACCGCGTACACCTTGGCGTCGTCGCTGATCTCCCTCGCCAGCCTGCGGCCTTCGCCTATCAGCTCAAGGGCGACGTTCATGAGTTTGCCGGCGCGCTGCTCCGCATACACCCAGACATTCTTGTAGGCGGAGAGATCCACGGGGCCTTCCGCCTCTTCCGTCTTTACGATGGCGCTGAACTTGCAGACATCGATGCACTGGTTGCACGCCGTGCACTTTTCGTTTATTACGGCCAGCTTGCCTACCATGTCGATCGCTTCGAACGGGCAGGCTTTCAGGCATAATTTGCAGCCTATGCATTTTTCTTTAATAATTTCAATAGCCATATTGTCCCCCTTATATCACATGCTTTTTCTTCAGATTTATGAGAAGCCTGTCCGCGAGCTCTTTGTCCGTGTCGCCTTCTATGACGATGCCCTTGCCCTTAGGCGCCGGGGTAAACGAACGGTAGACATTTGTGGGGGACGCTTCCAGGCCTACTTCCCTGTCCGTGTCCACGCCAAGATCCTTTGCGCCCCATACCGGCATATCCTTCTTGACGGCGTCGAATATCCCGCCGATCGACATATGCCTCGGCGTGTTGAGCTCCTTGATGGCCGTCAGCATGCACGGGGTCTCGATCTTGATGATCTCATAGCCGTCCTCAAGCGCCCGGTGCACGGTGATATGCTTCATGTCGCTGTCGATCGAGAAGTCCGCGACATATGTGACCTGCGGTATGCCTAGTTTCTCCGCTATCTGCGGGCCCACCTGCGCGGTGTCGCCGTCGATAGCCTGCCTGCCTGCGAATATCAGATCGAAGCCGCCGAGCTTGCCGATCGCCGCCGCGATGGCGTTCGAGGTCGCCCAGGTGTCCGAGCCGCCCAGCGCGCGGTCCGAAAGCAGTATGCCATCGTCTGCGCCCATGGCCATGCACTCGATCAGCAGGTCCTTGGCCTGCGGCGGGCCCATCGTGATAACCGTGATATGTGTGTCAGGATATTGATCCTTGATCTTCAGCGCCTCCTCAAGCGCGTTGGCGTCATCGTGATTCAATATGCTGGGGACGCCTTCCCTTATAAGCGTCTTCTTTATTGGATCGATCTTGATCTCGTTTGTGTCCGGCACCTGTTTGGCGCAGACAATAATCTTAAATGCCATAATTAGCTCCTTCTTCCATTGCCTTGACCGGGCAACCTATTTCTTAAACACATCAGCCGCAATAACCATTTTCTGCACTTCCGAAGTGCCTTCGTAGATCTCTGTGATCTTCGCGTCCCTCATCATCCTCTCGACGGGATAGTCTTTGATGTAGCCGTAGCCGCCGTGGAACTGCACCGCCTTTGTAGTCACGTACATCGCCGTCTCCGCCGCATAGAGCTTGGCCATGGCCGAAGCCGGGCCATACTTGAGGTGCTTGTCCTTCATGTCTGCCGCCCTGTAGATCAGCAGCCTCGCGGCGTCGATGCGCGTCTTCATCTCGGCCATTTCGAACTGCAGCGCCTGCATGTCAGCCAAGCGCTTGCCGAACTGCTTTCTGGACTTCATGTACTCGACCGTCACGTCGAATGCGCCCTGCGCGATCCCAAGCGCCTGCGAGGCGATGCCGATACGGCCGCCGTCAAGCGTGGACATGGCGACCTTGAAGCCCTCGCCCGGATTGCCCAGAATGTTCTCCTTCGGCACCTTGCAGTTCTGGAAGATCAGCTCGGTCGTCGATGAGGCGCATATGCCCATCTTGTCCTCGGTCTTGCCGATCGAGAAGCCCTCGAAGCCCTTTTCCACTATGAAGGAGCTGATGCCGCCCCTGGTGCCCTTCTTTTTGTCCGTCATTGCCATGACCACAAAGGTGTCGGCATAGCCGCCGTTCGTGATGAACACCTTCGCGCCGTTCAGGAGCCAGTGATCGCCCATGTCCTCTGCCCTTGTCTGCTGGCCGCCGGCGTCGGTTCCGGCGTTGGGCTCTGTCAGCCCGAACGCGCCCAGTTTCCTGCCGCTGCAGAGGTCCGGCACATATTTCTTGATCTGCTCCTCATTGCCCCACGCGTATATCGGCCATGCGCACAGCGAGGTATGCGCCGAGCAGATTACGCCAGTCGACGCGCAGCAGCGCGACAGCTCCTCGACCGTGATCGCATACGAGATATGATCGCCGCCGGCGCCCTCGACATCCTTCGGGAAGGGCACGCCCAGCAGGCCGTACTCGCCCATCTTCTTCACCGTCTCTTCGGGGAACCTATGCTCTTTGTCACAGTCCGCCGCGATAGGCTCCACCTCTGTTTCGGCGAATTTCCTCACCATTTTCCTTACGAATTCCTGCTCTTTCGTCAACTGAAAGTCCATGCAAATGCCTCCTTAATCCCACTCCGTGGCGCCATGTGCGCACACGGAATGAACCGCCTTTCCGTACTTGCCTATTTGTACCGAAAAGTATTGATTCCACTCATTACTACAATAATTTAACCTCAAATCCTGCAACCTATACGCTTCTTCGTATCTGCTTCACCTCCGCTCTGGGCAAAGCTTGCTGCCGGCTCCGCTGCCACAAAGCCGCCAGGCCTCCCAAACCCTCCATCGTGTCTTTGTCGTTAAGGCTATTGCCCCTGTGCAAATTTTATGTTAAAATTTACTAAAGATGCAAAAGGGGGCAATCCAATTATGAGCACATTTTTTTCCCTGCGCGCCCGCCGCGCGCTTGCGGCAGCCTTGGCCGCCGCCGTTTTCCTGACCCTTGCGGCCGGGTGCGGGCCTAAGCCCGCCGATCGCGATGCTGACGGAAACATCATAATCCCTGACGCCGTACTGAAGGACAAAGACAAGGCCCTGTCCTACGCCAAGAGCCTGGCGATAAACTTCAACGGCAAGTGGGCGGACTGGCATGAAGCCATGAGGGCTTCCGGCGAAGGCGAAAGCTTTGAAGGCTACGCCAGCCACCTTGAAGATCTCGAAGACTTCTGCGATCAGTCCAAGTCGTTCAGGGCATACATCGTGTACTCCGACGACCCTGGCGCAGAGGAGTATGCCGTCACCATGTCCTACGCCGCCGAGCCGCCGGGCCCCGGCGCCACCTGCAAGGCCCTGCCCGAAATGCGGGCGGCCTTTGAAGGCACAGCCACAGCCGAGCCCAACGCCTGGGACTACAATGGGGACAGATACCTCGCCTGCTGGAGCGCCTATGCCCCGATCTACGACGGCACCGGCGCGATCGTCGCTGTCCTAGCCATTGACTTCCCCGCGAAAAACGTCAGGGCATCGTATCCCGACTGGAACCGTGATCGCCCTCAATGGAACGGTTATACGGGCGAATGATCACAGTCTCCGCCGAATCCAGCGCCGCCTCGATCAGGCTGCTGGCATCAAGCCTCGATTCCGAGGCCAGTATGTCGGCGAGTTTGGGCTTCGTCGCGGGATGCTTGGGCAGAAAGACAGTGCAGCAGTCTTCATAGGGAAGCACTGAGGTCTCGTATGTCCCGATGTCCCGCGCCTTATCGATGATGTCCACCTTGTCGAGCGCTATCAGCGGCCGCATTACAGGGATCTTCGCCGCTTCGTCCGTCACCGTCAGGGCCTCCGCCGTCTGGCTGGCGACCTGCCCGAGGTTTTCGCCTGTGATGAGCATGGCGCACCCGGTGCGGGCGGCCAGCCTTTCGGCGATCTTCATCATGAACCTTCTCAGTAGTATGGTCATCTCTTCTTCCGGGCAGCGCTCGACGAGCTGCTCCTGTATAGGAAGGAGGTTTATCATGTGCATCTCGAAGCGCCCGCAGTAAACGGCGAGCAGCCCTGCCAATGCCTCGACCTTTTCCTGAGCCCTTTTGCTCGTGTAGGGATAGGAGTGAAAATGTACGGCCTCTATTCTCATCCCCCGTTTCGCCATCATGAACGCGGCGACCGGGCTGTCTATCCCGCCTGACAAAAGTATCAGCCCCTTCCCGTTGGTCCCGAGCGGCAGCCCCCCGAAACCAGGGAATTTGTCTTCATAGATATATGATCTGCCTTTCCGCAGATTTACATATATCCTGCAGTCGGGATCATGGACATCCACCTTGAGCTCCCTGCATCTCTTCAGCACCTCCGCCCCGACAACACGCGCTATGTCAGGTGACGGCACCGGGAAGCTCTTGTCCGCCCTCTTCGCCTCGACCTTGAAGGTCTTGACATCCCCCCGCTTCATTCTTTCCAGCATATATTCTGACGCCGCAGAGCAGATCGCATCCATATCGGATTCCACTTCTGTGGCGGGGCTGATCGACGTAACACCGAAAACCTTTGATATCTCGCCTATTATGTCTTCGCTTCGGTGCCTATTGTCCGCATACACGAAAACCAGGCCGTCGCTGCGCCTCACCGACACGTCGCCGAACCTGCGCAGCAGCTTGCGCATGCGCTCGACGAGCATGCGCTCGAAATACGGCTTGTTCAAGCCCTTGAGCGCAACCTCGCCATACCTGACGATAAATATCTGCATGCCGCTGTTCTGGTTTTCCATAGCCATACCCTTGCACTCCCATTGCCTTGCCTGCCGCGCCGCATCGTGCGCCGCGCCGGCCTTGCTGTCTGCCCGGCCCGTAGGCCTTGCTGTCTGCCCGGCCCGTAGGCATTCCGGCCTTGTGCGCTGCGCACAGCGCCCCCTGGGCCGGCCGGCCCAAGGCCATCTATCTGAAACGCCTGAGCCTCCTGAGCCTGGCCGCCGAAGCCTTCACAGCTTCCACGGCGTAGTCGATCTCTTCGGCGGTGTTGAACTCGCTGAGGCTGAACCTTATCGCGCCCTCCACGTCCGCCTGGGGCAGGCCCATGGCCTTCAGGACAGGGCTCCCGCCGCCTTTTTTGGATGAGCAGGCCGAACCCGTGGACACGAATATGCCCTTGCTCTCCAGATCGTGCAGCAGCACCTCGCCCCGGATGCCCCGAAAGCTTACGTTGAGTATGTAGGGGCTCGCGGCCATCTGTGCCGACCGCGCCGTCTGCGCCATCTGCGCCGCCTGCGCCGTCTGCGCCGACCGCGCCGCCTGTGCCGACCGCGCCATCTGCGCCGCGCCTGCCGGCGGGCCCGCCGCATCCCCGGCCGGGCCGGCTGCGGCCGCGCTTTCGCGCAGCACTTCGGCATGGCCGTTGACCTTGATGTCCCCCACCTCCGACAGCAGCCCGGAGAGCAGCCTCTTCCTCAGCCCGGCCACAAAAGCGGCCCTGCTGCCGAGCCGTTCCGACGCCATCTTCGCTGCCAGGCCGAAGCCCGCTATCGCAGGCACGTTCTCCGTGCCCGACCTCAGGCCGCGTTCCTGCCCCCCTCCATAGATGAGGGGCTTTATATTCACTCCCCGCCTCACGTACAACGCGCCTGACCCCATGGGGCCATGGATCTTGTGGGCGCTGAATGCGATCAGATCCGCGCCGCCGGGCGAATTGCGGCAATTGTTAAAATTTTCACAATATTGGCTAAAAAAATTCCCGTCTTTAACCTCATCAATACTTTTCCCAAAAAATCCCAGCCCGAAGTCCAAAGGTATCTTGCCGAACGACTGCACCGCATCCACATGGAAGAGCAGCCGCCGCCCCACGCGCCTCTCGAAACTGTCCCTGAGCCTGAGCAGCTCGCCCACGGGCTGGATAGTCCCCGTCTCGTTGTTGACATGCATGCATGAAATGAGTATGGCATCCTCATTCATCAGCTGCTCCACCGAGGCCGGCACTACCGCGCCATGGCTGTCCACATCGGCAAAGGCGACTTCGAAGCCCTTTTCTTCAAGCGCCCGGCACGATTCGATGACGGCCGGATGCTCTATCCGCGAGCTTATGATCCTCTTGCCCCTGCGCTTCCCGGACTCGGCGCCGCAGATCAGCGCCATATTGTCCGATTCCGTCCCCCCAGACGTGAATACCAGGCTGTCCGGCTCAGCGCCGGCCGCGTCCGCAAGCCGGCGCCGCGCTTCCCTGACCGCCTTCTCTGCGGCAAGCCCCGCGTCGTGGAGGGCGGAAGGGTTGCCGTACACGCCTTCCATCGCCTCCATGACCAGCCGGGCCACTTCTGGATACGGCCGCGTCGTAGCGCTGTTGTCCAAATACACGCGCATCTACTTGGCGTAGTCGATCGCGCGTGTCTCGCGGATCACGTTTACCTTTATCTGCCCTGGATACTCCAGCTCGCTCTCTATCTTCTTGCTGATCTCCCTCGCAAGGAAGGCTATCTCGTCGTCGCTGACCTCGTCCGGGCGCGCTATTATGCGGATCTCCCGGCCGGCCTGTATCGCATAGGAATGCTCCACGCCCTTTGTCGTGTTGGCGATCTCCTCCAGCTTCTGCAAGCGCTTTATATATGTCTCCAGCGTCTCACGCCTGGCACCCGGCCTCGCGGCCGAAAGCGCGTCGGCGGCCGTTATCAGCACCGCTTCGAGGCTCTTCGCCTCGTAGTCGCCATGGTGGGCGGCCATGCCGTTTATGATGGTCTCCGTCTCCTTGTATTTCCTGAGCAGGTCGATGCCTATATCCACATGCGTCCCTTCGACTTCATGGTCCATGGACTTCCCTATGTCATGCAGGAGGCCTGCGCGCTTGGCGATCTTGGTGTCGAGCCCCAGCTCGCCCGCCATCAGCCCGGCGAGGTGCGCCACCTCCACCGAGTGCTTGAGCACGTTCTGCCCGTAGCTCGTCCTGTATTTCAGCCTGCCCAGAAGCCGGACAAGCTCGGGGTGCAGGTTGTGCACGCCCACCTCGAAGGTGGCCTGCTCGCCCTCTTCCTTTATGATGGCCGCGACCTCTTTCTCGGCCTTCTCCACCATCTCCTCTATCCTGGCAGGGTGTATGCGCCCGTCCACTATCAGCTTCTCCAGCGACAGCTTGGCGATCTCCCGCTTGACCGGGTCGAAGCCCGACAGGATGACGGCCTCCGGTGTGTCGTCTATGATGAGATCCACGCCCGTCAATGTCTCTATCGCCCTGATATTGCGCCCTTCGCGGCCTATGATCCGCCCCTTCATCTCGTCGTTGGGCAGGGGCACGACCGACACCGTGCTCTCCGCCACATGATCGGCGGCGCACCTCTGTATGGCGCCCGCTATGACCTCGCGGGCCTTCTTGTCCCCTTCTTCCTTCGCCTTGGCCTCTATGTCCTTTATCATTATGGAGGCCTCGACCCTGATCTCCTTCTCCAGGCTGGCCAGCAGCAGCTGCTTCGCCTGTTCGGCCGTGTAGCCGGAGATCCGCTCAAGCTCCGCGATCTGCTTCGCCAGCTGCGCGTCGAGCTCGTTCTCTTTATTTACGAGGTTCTGCTCCCTCTTTTGGAAATTCTCCTCCTTGCGTTCCAGGTTCTCCGTCTTTTTGTCTATCGATTCCTCTTTTTGAATGACGCGCTTCTCGGAACGCTGGATTTCTGTTCTCCTTTCCCTTATCTCCCTGTCGACATCCGTTTTGATCCTGTGGGCCTCATCCCTAGCCTCGTTGATAAGCTCTTTTTTCATAGCTTCAGATCTGTTCTCAGCATCCAGAATGATGTTTTTTGCGCTTTGCTCAGCACTCCCGATTGTCTTCTCCGCCACTGTTTTCCTGATTATATATCCAATAAACAGTCCTAAGACCAAGGTTAAGATGATCACTCCGACGATTATAATCCTAAAGTCCACTATAGCAATCCACCTCCTTCATGTAGAAGCAACTACATCCATTTTGTCCATATGCCTACAATTATTATTGTATCTGCAATCTTATGGTAAGTCTATACTTATACGACCCCCTAAAATTCATAAAATAAATAAACATTGATAAGACCACACTATTTATATTATAATATTTATTGCAAGGTATTGTCAAGCTATTACATCGGCACGGAGTTTAGCCATATGAAATATTTTTTTAACCTAGTCAAGAACATCGATCGCCTTCTGCTTGTCTGCCCACTGCTCTTCGCGCTGGTGAGCGTGACCATGATATCCAGCATAACATACAAAGACGACGTTTTCTTCAGCCGCGCGACGATAGTGCAGGCCGCGGCCTACCTGATAGGCTATGTCGCCATAGCGGTGGTGCTGCTTTTTGACTACAAGATCTTCGAACGCTACGAAAAGCACCTGTACGTGCTCGCCCTGCTGTTCCAGCTCACTGTCTACACGCCGCTTGGGACGACCATGAACACGGGCTCCCGCGCATGGATCGATCTGGGGGTTACGACCATGCAGCCCTCCGAGATGGTGAAGATCATATTTGTCATCGTGTTCGCCAACTACCTTTCGAGGAACCGGGAAGGCCTGGGGACTTTCAAGGGCGTCTGCCTGTGCGGGCTCTATGCCGCGCCCTTCCTCGGCGTGATCATGAAGGAGGATTTCGGCTCTGGCCTCGTCCTCGCCGTCATGTGCGCCGGCATGGTGTTCTACGCCGGCATAGACAGGCGGATCATGACGAGGCTCTTCGTGGCCTTCCTGGCCGCGATCCCCATCGCCTACAGGTTCATGGCCGGCTACCAGAAACAGCGGATCGACGCCTTCCTGCACCCGGAGAACCTCAGCATCGAGGCGACCTTCCATGTGAATCAGGCGAAGATCGCGATAGGCTCCGGCGGCTTCTTCGGTAAGGGGCTTTTCTCTGGGACCCAGAAAGAGCTCAACTTCCTGCCCGTCCAGGAATCCGACTTCATATTCGCGGTGACGGTCGAGGAGCTGGGCTTCATCGGCGGCGCCTTCGTCCTCCTGCTCTACCTGGTCTTCCTGGCGCGGATGTGGCGCGGCGTGGCGCGGGCCAAGGACATGTACGGCTCGCTTATCATAGTCGGCATGCTCACGATGATCGCCTTCCAGGTCTTCGAGAATATCGGGATGAACATGGGCGTCATGCCTGTCACCGGCATACCGCTGCCCTTCGTCAGTTCCGGCGGCACAGCCGTCGTCGCCAATATGCTGGCCCTCGGCTTCGTGCTCAACGTCGGCATAAGGAACAAGACCATAAACTTCTGAGTCTGGATAGGGGCGGGCCCTGCCTGTCGTACCGGCGGGCGGGCTGCTGGGCGCGGCAGCGTCCTGGCGGCTATCCCTTAGGCGGGCCCGGCGGCCCCAGCCTGGCGCGACAACGTTCTGGCTGGCTGCCTGCCACGCCTGGCGGGCCCTTGTCAATAGCCGATGATCCTGTCGGCGATCCTGTTGAAGTTCTCTTCTATATAGTTCCCTTTTTGGCACACTATGGGTATGCCGCAGTTCGCCGAAAGGTGTATGTTCACGTCATTCTGGATTATGCCCAGGAGGGGCGGCTTCATGATGAATGAGACGTCCTCGAAGGTGGGCAGTATCCCCGTCCTCAGCAGCGCCCTGTCGACCTTGTTCAGCACATATGCCCGTTTCCTCAGCCCTGACTCGACCAGCAGGCTGTCCGCCATGTCGGCGTCGCGCAGCGACACATACTCAAGGGTCGTGATGATCAGCCCCAGATCCGCCCCGGCGGCGGCAAGGCTGAGCTCCTTGGTCACGCCCGCCGGGCCGTCCACCAGTATAAAGTCGTAGTTCTCCTTGAGCCCTGCATAGAGCCTGGCCACGTCGCTGTGCGACGCGTCGAACTTCTCCTTCTTCTGCGTGGCCGGCATTACATATAATGAAGGGAAACGCTTGTCCCGCACCATGGCCTTCCCCGGCCTGCACACGCCGGACAGCACGTCGGCCACATCGTAGATGACTTTGTTCTCAAGCCCCATATATATGTCGAGGTTGCGCAGGCCCACGTTCATGTCGATCATGACGATCTTGAGGCCGCGCTCGGCTAGCGTCGCGCCGAGGTTCGCCGTAAAGATCGATTTGCCCACGCCGCCCTTGCCTGATGCTGACAGAATGACCTTGCCCATTGTTTATCCCTTCATTTATGGCCGCCCCGTACGCCGCGCCGGCCTCCATTTGCTACTCCGTCCGTGTTTCAAGGCTGAAATCCTCGTATTGCTTCCCCAGCTCCAGGTACTCGGCGATCACCTCTTTCGCGATCGGCGCCGCGTTGAGCGACGTGTCGCCCTGGAATATCAATACCGCCACCGCGATATGCGGGTCGTCCGCAGGCGCCAGCGCCACCACCCACGCGAAGGGCTTGTAGCTGTCCTTGTACTGGTCTATCCTCGTCTCGATCTGCCCGACGCTGTAGGACGTCAGGTTCATAACCGCCTTGCGCACGGCCCTGCTCTCCGAAGTGTAGATATGCGGGTAGAGGGTGAGCAGCCTGTTCATCTCGGCCTCGACGCCCTCCCACTCCAGGCTTGGGTCTATGCCCTTCAGGTGCTCCTTGATATACTCGACCTCGTCCGGCGGCTGTATCTTGCCGCTCTTTTGGGCGGTCCCCGTCTTGGCCGCCACGGGCGCAGGGAATCCGGCGAAGGCGCTGCGCAGGCTCCCGCTTGATCCGTTCACCACGCGCTTCATGCCTTCGATCACGTCCTCCAGGTACTTGTCGTCGCTGAGCTCCACCTTCACGGCGGGCTTCTTCTCGATCAGGCCCTCGCCCTCCATCGCCCGGATAAGGCTGACATTGTTCCTGTAGCCGCCATTGCCCAGCGTGGCGATGTAGTTGGCCATCTGTATGGGCGTGTATGCGTTTTCGCCCTGGCCTATGGATATGTTCAGCTCGTCGCCTGTAGTCCACTGCGCGAAGTTGTAGTACGTGGACTTGCAGGTGTCGGCCACGCGGCTGATCAGCTCTTCCTTTATGCCCACGCCGCCCAGGCGCTCTATGAGCGTGCCCCGGCTTGGGTTCTCTTCGGTCCAGCCCACTATCTCCTTGATGTTCTTCATCAGGAGCTCCTTGTCGGAAATCACGCTGGGTATAAAGTATTCCTCCGCATTGTCCAGGAGATGGCGCTGGAGCAGGGCCTTCTGCAATGCGACCTTGGTCTCCGCAGTCGGCACGCCCATGGCGGTCTCCGTAAGCTCGATGCCGGTCTCCATGCCAAGCCCGAACTGGCGCGCGTAGGAGGTGATCTTGTCGATATTGATATTGCCGTGATACGACAGCGGCCGGTTCTTGGCGTAGTCCATGCCCGTGGCTATATCGTAGAAATAGTAGTTGCACGAGACCTCCAGGGCCTTGTACAGGTCTACGTTCCCGTGGCTGCCGCCGTTGGTCGTGTAGAGCAGGCAGTTGTAGTAGCGGTTGCCGAAGCGCACCCTGCCGCCGTCGTAGAGCCTTGTCTTGGGGTCGAGCCCCGATTCGAGGGCCGCTATGGCGGTGATCATCTTGAATGTGGAGCCCGGCTGCACCGCCGTGCGCGCGGCCACGTTGTACAGCGGCAGCGGCGCCAGCAGATCGCGCGGGTTCTGGCTCTGCAGGGCGTTCCACGCCTCGTTGCTTATGCCGGTCGAGAACTGGTTCGGATCGAAGCCCGGCTCGTTCGCGATGGCAAGGGGCTCGCCGTTCCTCACGTCCAGCACCACGACACAGCCTACGTTGGCGTTTGGCTGGGCTTCCCTATATTTGTAGCTGCCCCACTCGCTTTCGAAGGCGACGCCCTCCTGCAGGGCCTTCAGCCCCTTGGACAGTATCCCTTCCACCTTCTTCTGGAACTCTATGTCAATGGTAAGGTAGATGTCCTTGCCCTTTTCCGCGACTTCCTCGCTGATGACGCTCACCAGCTCGCCCCTGGAGTTGACCTGGACCTCCTTGATCCCGTCCTTCCCCTTCATCGCCTCTTCCATGCTCTTTTCTATCCCGTCCTGGCCTATGAGGTCGGTCGGCCTGTAGCCCAGCTCGTCGACGTACCTTTCCTTCTGGCTTTCGGAAATCTTGCCCATATATCCCAGGACATGGCTTGCGCTTGAATCGTTCGGGTAGTAGCGGATCGACTCCGTCACCACGCTTATCCCCTTCAGTGCGTTCCCCATCTCCTCGATCTGCACCACAGTGTTGTCCGAGATGTTCGTGGCGATGCTCGCGGGCACGAACTGCCTGTAGCCCAGCAGGCTGAGCTCATGCCGCAGGGTCATGATCTTGCGCGCGTCCTCAGCCGAAAGGCTGTCGTCTATGCCGTAGAAGCTGCGTATCGCGATGAAGGCGTCTATGGCCGGCGTGTCCTTGCTGAGTTTGTAGCGCCCAAGGAAGCCGTCCTTCTCGATGTCCTTCGTGTACACCATGTTGCGCACGGATATGGGCGGCATGATCCCGTACACGGTATGCAGCTCTATCTGCGCCGAATACTGGTCCAGCTCCTCGCTTATGTTGTTCCTGCGCCTGATCTCGTCGAAGGCCTGCTCGGCCGAAAAGCCCGCAGGCATGCCCTGGGCGGCCAGCCACTCGTCGATCTCCCGCTGGTACACATATTCGAATACGCCGCCTTCGTAGATTATGGGCAGGTTGTCCGTATACCTCTCCCCGTTGCCCTCAAGTATCTCTATGATCTTCGCGGCCGAGGCGTTCAGATCCCTGTCGCCCATGTTCCCGCGGCTGAACTGCACAGTGAAGCTGGGGAGGTTCCCCGCGAGCAGCCTGCCGTACCGGTCGAATATCTCGCCCCTGGGCGCCATCGTGTATATGGTCCTCATGTCGTTGTTGTCCGCCGCTATGGTCCATTTTTCATGCTCAAGGACCGTGAGCACGAACAGCCTCACGAACAGTATGCCCATCAGCACCGCTATGACGGCGATGATCTGGTTATCCCTTCTTTTTAGCCAATTCATATATCCGAATCCCCTTATTGCCGATGCCGCTTGTATTGCCTATATTGCTTTTATTGCCG
>JAIRSA010000061.1 GCA_031255695.1 Eubacteriales Family XIII. Incertae Sedis bacterium
TTCCGCAAAACGCACGACGAGCAGATAAAACTCGTCTCGGATTTGAGCTGGTACGATTACGGGGCGCTCGACGGCATAAAGGAGGAATGCGCGGAGATATTTGCGGCGTCGAAGGACATCGATGCGGAACGCCGCGAAAAGCTCACATCGGCGATTGCGGCGCGCTGCGGACATATAGAGCGGCTGCGGAGAAATTAGCGGCGAGGAACGCGCCTGCTGCGTGAATATGTCGGCGGCGTTTTGGACACCCCGAGCCGCGCCCGCTGGACACTCGAATCGCAGATATTGGACGCTCGCGTCGTCAAAGCTGTACATTGACGTACAGCCCGCCATGTGGTGCGCTCAAATTGCTTTTGCCCGCAGGCAGGATAGGGCGACGCCGGAGGGCGACCCGAGCGGCCTGCGTGGTTTGGCGGGCAGGGCTGGGCTCCCGCGCCGGACGCCGGGATTGGCGGGCCGCCCCGGCGCGCATCCCGCAGCAAAATGGTCTGCCGTTTATACGGCGGATCTTTTTTGTGCCTTGCAGGCGTCCACGACATGGCTGAGCAGTATCGCCGTGGTAATGGCGCCGACCCCGCCCACAGGCGGGCTTATCGCCTTGACATGCGGGAGGGTGCGGCCGAAAGCTACATCGCCGCAGATCTTCCCGCCGCCGGCGTCATTGACGCCCACATCGACCACGATGGAATGCGGCCCGAAAAAGCTCTCGTCCATGAACTCCGCCTTGCCAATGGCAGCGATCACTATATCGGCCCGCCAGGTCAGCACCGGCAGCCCTTTCGTGCGCGAATGGCACACGGTCACGGTGGCGTCTTCGTTCAGCAGCAGCAGCGAAAGCGGCTTCCCGACGACGAGGCTCCGCCCCACGACGACGACGTTCGCGCCTTTCAGCGGGATGCCATGGCCCTTCAGCATCTCCACCGCCGCCTTCGGGGTGCAGGGCGCGAACCCGCCCGGCGCCCCCTCAAGCACACGCGCGAGGTTCACGGGCGTCATGCAGTCCACATCCTTCTCAGGGCTCAGCGCGCGGCTGGCTTTCGTGATGTCCAGGCCCCCTGGCAACGGGCGGAACAGCATCACGCCATGCACGCTGCTGTCGCGGTTTGCATCCTCGATGGCACCCAGCAATGCCGCATCGTCTGCATCGCCCGCCAGGGCGACTGTCTCGCACCTGACCCCGACAAGCCCGCAGTTTTTGAGGATCCCGCGTTCATAGGCCAGATCGTCCTCGCGCTCCCCGACGCGCAGTAGCCGCAGCGTAGGGGTCGCCCCAGCCGCCGCAAGCTCCTCGGCATTGCTTTTTATCCTGGCCCGCAGCCGTTCGGCGACCGGTTTACCTTCAAGCAAATATCCCATAATGACCTCCATTGAATTTTGTGGCGCCAGCCGCAAAGATGTCATGGTTTTAGTTGGAGAACAGTAAATGAACTATATGAATATAATAAGCCCCGCCGCCGGAAAATGCAATACCCACATGCAGGCGGGCCGCCCCGGCCGCTTCCGCCCGGCGCTGCTCGGCTTCCGCTGCGGGCATCTGCCTGATTGGCGCATCTTGTTTTCTTTCGCTGGCGGCGATACACGGGTTATTGCCGGAATATTGCGATTCTTATCAATTTTGTGACTGTGCCTTTGTCTATTGCAGACCAATACGGCACTGTGGTAATATACTAAGGTCTCGCTGTGTGGCAGAGACTGTATTGGCAGGAAATTTGTACAATAATTATGGGTTTTAAGCACAAAACTGCCCACTGGGCGGAACGGGGCGGGGCGGCGAAATGCCGTAGAGGCGCTGCGGTCCTGGCCTGCGGGCAGGTGGGGTTTGCCAGGGGGAGCGCGGCGCACGTGAAGATGGCTTGGCCTTGGCAGATCCGGCATCAGTCAGAAGATGAGAAGGAGATGAGTATGAGGAAAAGATGCATGTCCCTATTTCTTGCGGCTTTATTGATCACAGCTGCTTTTCCGTCAATGGCCGCAGCTGCGGGCACACAGCAAGGCAGGGTGACATTCGAGCTGGAAGGCTCGAATATTGTCGTGGACAAGTCGGGTTGGTTCAGCGCTCCGCGTGTCGATCCGCCGGCCGACGCTGAAGGATGGAATTTCGACCGCTATCGTGCGTTGTCGGCGGACATCGTGGCCGGCGAAGTGCTGGAGCTGCAGTATTACATAGCTTTGGACTACAAGCCGCCCGGATCAGACGGTTTTTATTACAGCCTGTATGACTACGCGGATTTCGTGGAGGTTTCTGTGTCGCCGGCCGGAAGCGTGCTTGAGAACCATGAGTCAGGCAAGTTTGCATTTCAGGCAAAGGCGCGTGGGGAAGCCAAGATAACCCTGAAATTTGCTGGCTCGCAAGCTGAATTTTCGGTTACGGTCAAAGACCCGGAAGATGCAGAAGGCTTCGATGTGGATTCGCAGCTGGATCATGAGCTGTATTTAAGCATGTTCTGCCATCACTTCATGAAAAAAGAGATCGAGCAGGTGCCTTTTACGCGGACTGACTTTGAAAATGGGGGTTTCAGGCTGACCGTAAAGGATTCTTTCTACAATGCGCGCCACTATTATCCTTATCCGCCCGATTCTGCTAAAAATGTGGGTATATCCGATGTGCCCACCGGCGGCGGCATGCCTGCCCCTGCTGCCCTCCAGGTCCGTGAGGCTTATATGGCGGCCGCGCAGGGGGCGGGCATTCCGGCCATCCTGCAGGAGGGGCCCGCGCCCGCAGAAGTGCCGCCGGCCGATCCCATTGGCAGCGATTTTGAACTTCCCGATGACATATACGATGGTTATATGATAATCGGCACGGAAATGAACAAAATGTACATTATTGATGCGGTGAAGAATGGCAGTACTGAGTTTTCGGAAGCTGGAAGAAAGGAATTCCGCATCAATGGGAACCCTGAACTCAAAGTCGGGCCTGTGAATATTGTCTATTACTATGATAATGACCACACGGCAAAAGGCATATATTGGCGGACTGATTTTGTGGACAACAAGCTCATCATCAACAACCAGACCGCTACGGCCAAGGGGAAATATAGAATCGCCATTCCGTTCTGGTACAAGGGGGAAGCCTACATGTACCATGACATATTGGATTATTCGGATCTTGACAGGGAGATAGACCTTACGGCGGAGGAGATCGTCGGGCAAAAAGGGGTAAAGCTGAGATGGAGCGATGCCTATGGGCAGGAGGCGGACGTCTCTATACTCAAGGCAGGGCGTTTTTTTGAAGGTATCCCCGGTGTGAAAAATGGCGACATCGTACATAACCCGTATCCCAGCATTTCGCGGGCTGTGTTGAACGCGCAAGGCGTAAACTACTGTTTTGAAGGGATGTTAAATGCGAATGAGCCGGGGGAGGCCGTGATTAATTTTGGGGAACGGATTGTCGGCAAGTTCGAGGATCAGCTCCCTGAATGGGAGCAAGTCGCGCCAGGCAGCAGCATTGAGATGTATATGTACCGCTGCGTGGACGAATATGCAAACCGCCTTATAGATTTTTGGACGGAGCAGCCGCTCGAAGGCGTCGCGATCCTGACGGAAAAAGAAAGCGGCGCGGTACTGCGGATCCCTCTTGAGATCTATGGGCAGGAATTCACGCTCAAGATGCCAGAGGCTGAGGGCGAATACGCGATAAAGATATTGGTCGGCGAGCCTGCGGAGGCGCCCCCAGCCCCAGCGGCCCCGACGGCCTCGCCGGCGGCGGGGAGCTACAGCTCGGCGCAGTCCGTGAAGCTGGCGACGGCTACTGAGGGCGCCGACATATACTACACCGTCGACGGCAGCGAGCCAAGCGCCCAGAGCACGAAGTACAGCTCCGCGATAAGCGTGTCCAAGACGACGGCCATAAAGGCCGTGGCAGTCAAGGGCGGGGCGGCAAGCCCGGTCGCGGAATTCAAATACACCATATCGGCCGCATCCAATGGCGGAGGCGGCGGTGGCGGCTGGGGCGGTGGCGGCGGTTCCGCGCCGCTGCCTGCGGCGCCCGCCACGCCTGCCGCCATATCCAGCGCTGCCGTAAGCGCGCCGCCGGCGGCTGACGAAAGCGGCGAGGCTGGCGGCTTTGCCGACGTGGCTGCGGGCGAGTGGTATTACGAAGCGGTAAGCTTTGTGGTCGAGAAGGGCATAGCACAGGGCGTATCCGGCACGGAGTTCAGCCCGCAGGGCACGGTAACCAGGGCTCAGTTCATAACCATGCTGTGCAGGGCGTACGGGATACCGGAGATGGAGGGCGACAGCTTTGCCGACGCCGGGGACACATGGTACTCGGGCTATCTGGCGGCGGCGAAGCAGCTGGGGATCTCGGCCGGCGTGGGCGACAACCTCTTCGCGCCGGAGCAGGTGATCACCAGGGAGCAGATGATGGCCATGCTCTACAACTATTTCAAGTCAGTGGATCCCGCGCTGGCGGCGGAAAGCGCGGCGATGCCGTATTCGGATGCCGCCGAGATCTCCAGCTGGGCGGTCGAAGGCGTGGCGTACGGGACGGCCGGGCAGTGGGTCAAAGGCAAGGACGGCAACCGCTTCGACCCGCAGGGCATCGCGACCAGGGCGGAGCTCGCGCAGATCTTCTATAACATACTGACGGCTGCGGCGCCGGCAACAGCGCCAACAGCAAATTTGGTAACTATGCAATCATCTATTGTCAATCAGTACAAGACTGTGATAATATATTAGTAGCATAGTTTTTGGCAGGAACTGTATTGACGGGGAATTTATGTAATAATTTCGGGTCCCAAGTATAAGGAGGAGAAGATTATGATAAAGAGGTGCATGGCCCTATTTCTTGCAATTGTTTTGATCGCGGCAGGCTTTCCATCAATGGCCGCGGCTGCGGAGGCACAGCCCAGCAAAGTGCAGATCGAGCTTGATGGCCTGGATCTTGTTGTAGACAAGTCCGCCTTGAGCGATATGGAGCCGCCGATGCCGGCGGCCGATGACCCCAACCTTGAGTTCAAGGTCCTGAAACCGCAGGCGGATATTGTGGTCGATGATATAATCAGCCTGGCCCAGTACATATACCTGGAATACGATTATCTGAACGAGGAAACGCAGGCTTCTGAGACATGGTACTATAGCCTGTACGCGTATGAGGACGAAATAGATGTCGGTATGCTGGATGATGGCGTGCTTGTGAACTTCGAGTCGGATATGCTTGTGTTCCAGGCGGTCAAAGCAGGGTATACTTTGATAGGCTTGGATGTGGGCGGCCGGCAGATTGTGCTTCCGGTGGAGGTCAAAACCCCGGAAGATGCGGACGGGTTCATTGTGGAGCTGAATATCAATTACGAGACGGCTAGATTGAATGCGTTCCAGTATGAGGACGGCCTATACCGCACGCTTAATTTAATGCCGGTCAGCGCGAAGTCACTGGGTGGTGAAGTCCACAAGCTGCATATAGAAGATTCTGCCTATATCCCACTGCCCGTTGTAGACAATATCTATATGCCTTCGCTGCCTGAAGCTGCGTTGCCTTCACTGCCTGAAGATGCGTCGCCGGCGCCGCCGGTGCCTGCGGTATTGGCTGTATCGGAGGCGCCTGCATTGTCTGCGCCGTCAACGGCCTTTGTGCCATTCGCAGGGCCCGCCCCCGGTCCGGGCGGCGGCGGTGGATCATATACCCCACCTTTCCTCACCCCTCAAGATATGTTGTATATAGTAACCGCTGATAGTGGGAACGCATTATATATTGCCGGGATGGAGATGAATGGCCAGGTGGCGTTCTCTGAGTCTGGAAACAAGGAGATCCGCGTCAAGGCAGAACCTGGGCTCGAATTAGGTACCGCACAGACCGCCTGTTATCCTTTTGGCTTTCAGGCAGATGCCCATTTCCAGTGGTTCACTGATTTTGTGGACAACAGGATCGTGATCAATGATGTGAACGCTCCGGATGGGGGAGAGTACATGATCTCGATCCCATTCAGATACAATGGCGTCCCCTACCTGTATTATGACGAAGTGGACACGGGCTCAGGCGCCGAAATCGACCTGACGGCGAAAATCGCCGATATGGAAGCGATAAAGATGAGCTGGAGCGATGTGTATGAGCAAGAGGCTGACTTTGTATTATATGCAGAGCATGACGACGATGATAAAGATATTCCCAGGATAACGAGTGGCGAAGTCTTTTACACAATGATACCAGACGCAGAAAAGCTATTCACGACTGTACTGCGTTCGCGAGGCGCAGAATATAGGGTTACTTCTCTTGTAGATATGGATAATGATGAAGGGGCCAAACTGGAGATCGGAGATCAGTTCAAGGGCCTGCTGCAGTGCGATTTGCCTAATGATAGGGCAATGCCGGGCAGCAAGGTTTTTATGTACATGAACTATGGCTATGATGGCAATGGCAACTATTTGGGCTATTTCCGGTCAGAGCAGCCCTTGGAAGGCCTTGCGATCCTGACAGAGAGGACAAGCGGGGAGGTCATAGAGATCCCGTTTGAACTCTACAGTTCAGAATTCGAGCTTGAAATGCCGGAGAAGGAAGGCGTATACGAAATAAAGGTGCTGATCGCCAGACCGGAGGCGCCCCCGTCCCCGGCAGCCCCGGCGGCCCCGACGGCCTCGCCGGCTGCGGGGAGCTACAGCTCGGCGCAGTCCGTGAAGCTGGCGACGGCTACTGAGGGCGCCGACATATACTACACCGTCGACGGCAGCGAGCCAAGCGCCCAGAGCACTAAGTACAGCTCCGCGATAAGCGTGTCCAAGACGACGACCATAAAGGCCGTGGCAGTCAAAGGCGGGGCGGCAAGCCCGGTCGCGGAATTCAAATACACCATATCGGCCGCATCCAATGGCGGAGGCGGCGGTGGCGGCTGGGGCGGTGGCGGCGGTTCCGCGCCGCCGCCCGCGGCGCCCGCTACGCCTGCCGCCATATCGGACGCTGCCGCGTCCGGCGCTGCCATAAGCGCACCGACGGTGACTGCTGAAAGCGGCGAGGCCGGCGGCTTTGCCGACGTGGCTGCGGGCGAGTGGTATTACGAAGCGGTAAGCTTTGTGGCCGAAAAGGGCATAGCCCAGGGCGTATCCGGCACGGAGTTCAGCCCGCAGGGCACGGTAACCAGGGCTCAGTTCATAACCATGCTGTGCAGGGCGTACGGGATACCGGAGATGGAGGGCGACA
>JAIRSA010000098.1 GCA_031255695.1 Eubacteriales Family XIII. Incertae Sedis bacterium
CCGCCCATGGCCTGGTGGACCTCCTTGAACAGGCGCTTGGTGGACTTCATGTTCTGCCCGCCCACGAGCTTGGACAGCATGATGGCCTTGCGCATCTTGCCCGCCTTGCCCTTGCTCTCGGCGTTCTTCCAGACCTTCTTGTGCATGTTCTCGAAAATGAGGGGGACGGCGAGCAGCACGGACGCCTTAGATTCCGCCATGTTCTTGACAATATACTTGAGGCCCTCGCATATGGCAATGCGGCAGCCTTGGAAGATGGACGTCATTATATGGCAGGTCATCTCGTATGTGTGGTGCATAGGCAGCACGGACAGGCCCGTGCTGCCGCCGGAGACGCCTGAGACATCCACGTGTTTCGACATGTTGTATACGTTTGATGCGAAGTTCTTGTGCGAGAGCATGACGCCCTTGGACAGGCCGGTGGTGCCGGACGTGAACAGCAGGGCGCACATGGCCTCGCGGTCTATGCGGGCGTCGATGTAGGCGCGGCTGCCGGACGAGACGGAGGCGCTTCCCCGCGCGATGATCCGCGTCAATGATTTCCGGCCCTCTGTGTGCTCCGCAGCGTCCATGCTTATGAGCTCGCCGATGCCGGCCATGGATGCGGCAGCGTCGATCACACCTTCGTATTTGCTGGAATAGATCACCGCGTCCACCGAAGCGCGCCGGAATATATCGGCAATGTCGTCCTCGCACAGCTCCCTGTCTATCGGGACGATGACGCCTACGCCGTTTATGACGGCGAGGTACGACACAACCCATTCGTACCTATTCTCGCCGATGAGCGCGATCTTGCGGCCGGAAAAGCCCATCTCCGTCAATGCGGTGCCCAAGGCGTCTACGTCTCTTTTGAGCTGCAGATAGGAAATCGCGACATATGTGCCACCGGGCTTGTCTTTTACCAGGAATGCGCCCCTGTCATTGAAAATGATGGCGCTTGAGTTCACTAAATCCTTTATGTCCCTAAGCTCTCTAGGTTCATACAGTGCGTCTCTATACCTTGTGCTGTTCAAAGCCCCCCGCCTTTCGTACCGCGCCGCTGCCGGCCCTCTGGCATCGATCAGGCAAGCCCAATGCCGCCTTGACGCCGCGCAACGGAAAAAAGCCGGCCAGCCGCCGGCTGCAAAAACAATCTTATTATCATTATATTAAACCGGGTATGCCATGTCAATCCATGTGCCGTTTCTTTTTCTTCCCAGGGCAGCATTTGTTGCCGCGCAGCGGAGGGCGTCAAACAAATAATAGCCGAACTTGGGCTAATTATATCGTAACAATGCGGAGCATTTTATGATATATCTGCCATCTCCGCGCAGCGGAGGGCGTCAAATAAATAATAGCCGAACTTGGGCTATTATTTCATATATATTCATGCATTCACCACACAATCAACACAATTGGCGTGTATCATAAATGATGTAGAAACATTATATAGCATATGCAGCCGGGTTGGATTGCTATTAGAGCGAGTTTTCCTCCTTATATGTATTTTGTCCCGGCGTTTCAATAAACACACGATTCCATCCAAATGAACGGGCGGCTCAGCAGGCCGCTCATTCATTGTTTTTTGTGGTTTTTGCGGCGGAGCAGCCCGAAAAACGGTTTCTCTTCCGCCCCGAAGACCTTCTTGTAATCCACCTCGAACATGTTGAGCATGAATATGAACAGCGGGACGCCGATGAGAAGGCCCCATACCTTCAGGTAATGCTCGGCTATTACGAGTATCATGAAGACGAAGCTGACGGGCAGCGACGTTTTCTCCGACATCAGCTTGGGGTTGAGGACATATGCCTCGAAGGCGTGTATGCCGATGATCATGATGAGCACGACGAGGATCATCGAGACGCCGCCGACGTGGAAGGCGACCACGGACAGCGGGATCAGCGAGATGATCACGCCGGCCACAGGTATCAGCCCCAGGGTGAATATCATGATGCCGAGGCCCATGATCTGCGGGAAGTGCAGGGCGCCGAGGATTATCATCGACAGGATGCAGTTGATGAACGCGATCATTACCTGGACCTTCATTACATTGCTGAATGAATGGACGAAGTTCACGCCGAAGTTCATGAAATACCCATAGAGGAAGGCGATGCGGCTGTCGGCGAGCGCCTGCCCGAATTTGCTGATCTTGCCCTTTTCGAGCAGTATGAGGAAGCTGAGCAGGGTGGCCAGCAGTATGTTGATGCCGAAGCCGCCGAATTTGCCCGCGCCCGTGACGATCATGGTGCTTGCCGTCGTGAGGTATGGGCCGATGTCAAGCTCCTTCAGCACCTCGGAGAACGGGGGCCCCAAGGATTCTATGAAGTGGTTGAGGTCGAACTCGTGGAAGATCGTGGCTATCGCGTTTATCTGGGTCATGAGCTTAGGCGCGAAATGTATGCTCGCGACCGAAAGCCCGAACAGGACCAGCAGGTAAAGGAAAGTCAATATGGCCCCGTCTGGTATCCTGCCGCGCAGCTTATTCTTGCTGGCTTTATGGACCAGCGCCAGCAAATGGTAGAATATGAACACTATAAGAAAGGTGAGAAGGACAAGGTCCAGCATATACCATATAGTGATGAGGATGAGGGCAAGGACCGCGATGGAGATTATCTTGGCGCTGCCGTCGAGCTGTCTGTTTTTGGTGCTGCCCATGTTTGTCACTGTTCGCTCCATTTCCAATTGCCACATATGTACTATGGCGCCGGCATGTGGCAGCGCCGGCGCTTGACGACACTATAATTATAAGGCCAAACAGCGGCAGTGTCAATCATGCCGGCGATCTGTGGCACGGCGATTTGTGGTCGATTTGTGACCGCCTTCCCGCCCAAGCGCGGGCCGCGGTGTGTGTGTCGCCTTCACGCTCACGCGCGGGCTGCGGTGGCGAGCATTCGTCACCCGTTGCGAAAATCGGCGCCTTCACGCCCACGCGCAGGCTGCGGCGCTGAACGTGCCCGTGCAGTTTTCCCCGCAAGCGCATTCCCGCCCACGCGCGGGCTGCAGCTCATGCCGGCGGCTCGTGTGCTGGCGCAGCCCCTTTGCCCTTCGGCCTGCCCCGCCGCGCCTTGCCCGCGAGGGCGATGCCGACGGCGATGGAGGCGATCCCTTGGATCAGGAAGAAGCAGCCGACCAACATGGCCGATGTCATATCCAGCAGCAGGGGGTGGAAAAAGCCATAGAGGCCGCATGCCGCCCCGGCGAGCCCGGCGGCGAGCAGCAGCACCCTGAAGCCTAGGGGCTTTCCGGGCGCCCCAAACGAGGCGGCGGCGCGCGCCGCGCCCGAAGATATCAGCCAGAAGCCGAAAATGGCGCAGGCGGCAGTGCCGTCGGGGATGCGCCCATTCAGCAGGGCCACCGCCAGCAATGCCGAGACGATCCCGTCGGCAAGCGGCAGGCTGCGGATTTCGCGCCCCGTGCCGGGCAGGAGCCACGCCGCCAGGCAGAACAGGGCGGAACTCAGAAGCCCCATGCCTGTGGCGAAGGCCAGCGGGGCAAATACCTGCCCGCTGTTGAGCATGCAGAAAAAACCGGCAGCAGAAAGGGCAAGGCCTGAAAAAACCAACAATATGCGCATATACCGCGCCTCCTATCCGTCTTCGTGCTCGTCTTCGTGGACGTCAAGATCGACGCCTATGTCATTGTGGAGTATATTGCCGAACGTTATGGCGCTTACGCCATATTTGCGGCGGATCATGTCGACCGCCCTGTCGAGCCTTTCGACCTTGGCGCGGAAGGCGGGGTCTGCCTGCGCGCCTTCGCCGCTGCCGCAGAGAAAGCTCATCTGCTCAGCGTCCCCCTCGTCCTGGAGGTTTATGGCTGTGACGGTGATCAGGCGGATCGGCAGGGTGCAGTCCCAGTATCTGAGTATGAGCGACATCGCGGCGCCTACGATCTCGCTGGTGATGTTGGTGGCGGAAATCAGCTGTTTTTGCCTTGAGATCGTTTTGAACAGCGGATCCTTTATGTCCACCTTCACGCCGCGGCATTTGAGGCCGTATTTGCGGAGCCGCCCCGCCACGGTGTCCGAGAGGGCAGTGACGCCGGTGCGTATCTCGTCCTCGCCCAGTATGTCGCGCCGGAAGGTTATGCCGTTCCCGACGGATTTTATGCGCTTCCTCTCGCTTGCAAGCGCGACCGGGCTGTCGTCTATGCCGTTGGCGTAGTCATGCAGCATCCCGCCGAGCTTGCCGAACTGGAACGTCAGCAGCGAGCGGTCGCAGTTCGCGAGGCCGCCTATCGTGCCTATGCCGATCCTCCCAAGCTTTGCGGCGGTCGCGCCGCCCACCCCGAACATCTCCTTCACAGGGAGCGGCCACAGGAGCTCGCGGAAATTGTCGCGGCTGATGACGGTGGTGGCGTCGGGTTTCTTGAAATCCGAGCCCATCTTGGCGAAGATCTTGTTGAACGAGACGCCGGCCGATAGGCTGAGCCCCAGCTCGGACTTGACGGCCTGGCGGATCGCCCCGGCGATCTCGGCGCCGCTGCCGAAAAGATCATGGCTGCCAGTGACGTCGAGCCAGGACTCGTCTATGCTGAAGGCTTCGACCATATCCGTGAAGCGGCAGTATATGGCATTGATCTTCCCGCAATAATCCCTGTACTTATCGTGGTGCGCTTTCAGCAGCGCCAGATCCGGGCATTTCTTCATGGCGCTCCAGACCGTCTCCGCAGTCGCAACGCCGAAGGATTTGGCATGGTCGTTTTTAGCCAGGATTATGCCATGCCTAGACTGCGGATCGCCGCAGACAGCCACGGGGCGCGAACGCAGCTCCGGGTGCGCAAGCAGTTCCACAGAGGCGTAGAACGAATTCATATCACAGTGGAGTATAACTCTGTCCATAGCATAAGGCCATCCGCAAACAGTACACAAAAAATTCCTACAAAAGAAATGCCGAAATTCTAGCTGGCAGGCCGTATCTTGCCCACCCATACCATGATTTTATCATAAAAAATCGGAATTTTGAAAACAATTGACGAAAAATTATTTGAATAATTTTTCGGGAAATGTTATACTGATACTGTTCGGCAGCACAGGCTGCCCTGCGCCCAGCGGGGCGGGGAGGCGCGGCCGGATTGGCAGAATGGCTTTCAAGGGGGCGCCGCCGCCGTGCCTGGCGTCTGGCAAGGCGGGGCAAGGCAGCGTGCCGAAGGGGTTTTATCTGAAGGGGGGCGCCGGCGTGGCCGGAGCGGAAATGCGGGTTTTGACGACAGCCGGTAGCAGCGGAAGAGAGGATTTGTTGCGTTAATGACGATCACATTGGCGGATTTTATATCGCATGTTTTTAGCAGCCCTGTGTTTTTTATCACTACCGCCCTCACATTGGGCGTGATTTTGGTTAATGGATGGACAGACGCGCCAAACGCGATCGCCACGTGCGTGTCCACAAGATCCATGGATGTCCGGTACGCTATTTCAATGGCGGCCGTTTTTAATTTTTTTGGCGTGTTCCTGATGACCATGGTCAATTCGACGGTGGCCTACACGATATACAACATGGTGGATTTCCACGGCGATTCGGGGGATGCGATTGTCGCCCTGTGCGCAGGGATGTTCGCTATTGTCCTATGGGCCACGGCCGCCTGGCTGTTCGGCATACCGACCAGCGAGAGCCATGCCCTTATAGCGGGCGTGTCCGGCGCGGCCATAGCCCTTCAGGGCGGGATGGCAGGCATCAACGGCGCGGAATGGGTGAAGGTCCTGTACGGCCTGGTGCTGTCCACCGGTCTGGGCTTCGTCATGGGATATATTTCGGTGAACGTGATAGAACGCTGCTTCAGGCGGATCGAGCGCAAGAAGACGTATGGGATTTTCAAGAATGCCCAGGTCGTGGCGGCGGCCGGCATGGCCTTCATGCACGGCGCGCAGGACGGGCAGAAGTTCATGGGCGTCTTCCTGCTCGGACTGTTCCTGTCCGCCGGGCAGGCGGATGTCGGCGCCTTTGTCATACCCGTATGGCTGATGCTGCTGTGCTCTGCGGTAATGGCGCTGGGGACTTCGATCGGCGGCTACAGGATAATAAAGGCCGTCGGGATGGATATGGTAAAGCTGGAAAAGCATCAGGGCTTCGCAGCCGACATATCGGCCGCCCTCTGCCTGCTCATGGCGTCCGTATGGGGGCTCCCGGTCAGCACGACGCATACCAAGACCACGGCGATCATGGGGGTGGGCGCGGCCCGCAGGCTCTCGTGCGTGAACTGGAAGATCGCCGGCGAGATGATCCTGACCTGGGCATTGACCTTCCCCGGCTGCGGGCTGATCGGCTACCTGATGGCAGAACTGTTCATGAAGATATTTTAGGGCTGCGCGCCGGCCGCGCCGCAGCGGGCAAAAGGCAAGTCAGTTAAGGGGAATATTTGTGGAGGCCGGACGGCCGGCCGAAATGGAGGCGGCTATGTCAAGAAAGGACAATAAATACTTCGACTCTTTTGTGGAGATGGTGGGGCACTCCTGCGAGGCGGCCCAGCTTCTCAGGAAAGTGTTTTACGACTTCAAGCCGGAGGGGCTGTCGGAATGCATGAAGGAGATGCACGATATCGAGCATTCCGGCGACATCGCGCGCCACGTGATGACCAAGAAGCTCGCGAAGGAGTTCATCACGCCGATAGAGCGCGAGGACATAATGGACATGTCGGAGGCCATAGACACCGTCACCGACAAAATCGAAGACGTATTGATACGGATATACATATTCAATATCCAGGAGATACGCGAGGACGCGAAACGGCTCGCGGACGTGATCGTGAAATGCTGCGGCGCGCTCAAATCCGCCCTCCAGGAATTCCACAATTTCAGGAAATCCAAGATCCTGCATGAGAAGATCATCTTGATAAACCAGCTGGAGGAAGAGGCGGATCAAATATACACGGAAGGCGTGAGGAACATATACACCGAAAAGACGGATCCTATGGTCACGCAGGCCTGGTATGAGACCTTCCAATATCTTGAGGACTGCTGCGACGCCTGCGAGGACGTGGCGGACGTCGTCGAAAGCGTGATGATGAAGAATTCGTAGGGAAGCGCCGAGTAAAAATAGGATCCGCAGGGTAAGCGCCAATAGAAGAGAGCGCTAATAGAAATGCCAATAGAAGCGCCAATAGAAATGTCAATAGAAGAAAGCGCTGATATAAGCGCCGGCGAATGGGAATAAACACTAATTGAGGATTGAAATGGTAATAGTCGCGGCGACGCGCAACAAACATAAGATCGTCGAGCTGGAGGCCATACTGGCGCCGCTCGGCATGAAGGTGATCACGCAGGAGGAGGCCGGATTGGGCGGGGTGGACGTCGAAGAGGACGGCACGTCATTCGAAGAGAACTCGATGAAAAAGGCGCGCACGATCCTGTCGCTCTGCGGCCAGGCCTGCATAGCGGATGACTCAGGGCTGGAGGTCGACGCCATTGGCGGGGCGCCTGGCGTCTATTCGGCGAGGTTCGCGGGGGTGCCGGGGGACGGCGCGGACGCGGCCAACAACAGCAAGCTGCTGGGATTGCTGGAGGGCGTGCCTGACAGCGAAAGGACGGCCCGCTTCGTGTCCGTGATCACGCTGGCGCTCCCCGGCGGGAATATCTTTTCCGCCAGGGGCGAGTGCGAAGGCCTGATCGGGCGTGTGGGGGCAGGGGACAACGGCTTCGGCTACGATCCGCTCTTCACGCCGCTCGGCTATGAAGAGACCTTTGCCCAGCTTCCGGCGGAGACGAAGAACAGGATCAGCCACCGGGCGAAGGCCCTGGCGGGGCTGAAGCAGGCCCTGGCGGCTGGCTGGCCGGACGCTTAGCCCAGGCCGCGCGGGGCACGGCGGGGGCCGGAACGCCACCTAGCCGGGCTGGCGGCCGGCATCAGCTGAAATCCGTATTGTATATGGCCCGGACGGATATTATGCCGTCCTTGCCGGCGAAGGCGCGTTTCAGATCGCCTTCATCCACATGCGAGTCTATATCAAGCAGGGTGTACGCGTAGCCATCCTTGCTTCTGTTCAGAAGGTCGTTTATATTGACGCCCATACCGGCAAAAGTGCCCGTAATCATCTGCAGCATCGACGGGATGTTCCTGTTGAGTATGCTCACGCGCATTGGCGTGGCCGATGTGCCCATATTGCATTTGGGGTAATTGACCGAATGGGAAATATTTCCGTTTTCGAGGTAGTCCATGAGCTCGTCAACCGCCATCACCGCGCAGTTCTCCTCGGATTCCTTGGTGGACGCGCCGAGGTGCGGTATGCATATCACATTGTCGACATTGACGAACTGGTCTGTCGGGAAGTCCGTGACGTATTTGCGGATCTTGCCCTGCCCGATGGCGCGGAGCACGTCGGTGTCCTTCACTATCTTGTCGCGCGAGAAGTTCAGCAGCACGACGCCCTGCTTCATGGCGGCGAAGCTTTTCTCGTCGAATAGCCCAAGCGTGTCTTCCATGAACGGCACATGTATGGTAATATAGTCGCAGAAGGGGAGGACGTCTTCGAGCGAGTCGTGGATCTTGATTGTGCGGGAAAGCTCGTGGGCGCTCTTGACGCTGATATACGGGTCGTAGCCCAGGACATTCATGCCGAGCAGCTCGGCCGCGTTCGCGACAAGCGCGCCTATGAATCCAAGGCCTATGACGCCGAGGGTCTTGCCGTTGATCTCCTCGCCTGCGAACTGGGACTTGTTTTTTTCGACTATCTTGGGCACGTCCTCAGTCAGCGTTTTCGTCCAGGCGATCGCGCTCGAAAGGTTGCGGGCGCTCATGAGGAGGCCGGTGAGCACCAGTTCCTTGACCGCATTGGCGTTGGCGCCGGGCGTGTTGAACACGACGATCCCGCTCTCGGAGCATCGCCCCAGCGGGATGTTGTTGACGCCCGCGCCCGCCCTGGCTATGGCCAGGAGGCTGTCCGGGAATTCTATGCTGCGCATGTCCTGGCTGCGCACCAAAATGCCATGGGCGGAAGCCAGGTCATCAGTGATCTGGTATTTGTCGGTCAGCCTTTTGATGCCGATCGGCGAGATTTTGTTTAAGGCGGCTATTCTGTACATACTGTTTCTCCTTATAAGCAGCTGTGAGCAAGACTTGGATGCGTTGTATTGGCCCATGCCCTGCCCATGCGGGGCGGCCCTTGGCCGGCGCGTCCCGGTTCCGCAAAAGGCGCGGACGTGGATGGGCGCACACGGTAGGCCCTGCCAATGCGGGGCGGCCCACGGGCGCCGGCAAGCGCCTAGGCCTCAGGGCTGCGCTGCGGCGGCCACGGGCGCCGGCGATGCAAAATTTGGGATCGCAGCCCAGTATTGCCGATGAAAAAGATTATACCACTTTACCGAAGTTACGTAAAGTGGTATAATCTCCTAATAGGGAAATGCAAAACTTCTGGCAGCAATGGAAAGACGGATCCTGTTTTGCAGTGCTAACTGGGGAGGGATCTGCGGTTATACTGGGGGGGCCTGATGCTGCCCGCCGCTTGAAGCATGGCTGGGGCCTGCGGTTGATCTGCCGCAAAGACGCCGTGGTTTAGCCGTTGGGCAGTGTAAGCCGTTGTGTGGGCCCGCAGGGCTGTCAGTAGAATGGAGATGGATATCATGGGTTTTGAAAAACGGATCTACAATTTTTCGGCGGGGCCATCGATGCTGCCGCTTGAAGTCCTCAAGAAGGTGCAGGATGAAATGCTGAACTATGGCGGCAGTGGGATGTCCGTCATGGAAATGAGCCACCGCTCGAAGGCATACGGCGGGATCATAGGGGACGCAGAGGCGTCGCTAAGGCGCCTGATGGGCATACCAGACGGGTATAAGGTGCTGTTCCTGCAGGGCGGGGCCACACTGCAGTTCGCCATGATCCCGCTCAACCTGATGCGCGGGAGCGGGAAGGCCGACTACATCGTGACAGGGTCATGGGCGGAGAAGGCGGCGAAGGAAGGCAAGAAGTTCGGCGATGCCGTAGTGGTGGCATCCTCGGCGGACAAGAATTTCACATACATACCGAGGCTGTCAAAGGAGGATTTCAGGCAGGATGCCGACTACGTGCACATCACGCTGAACAACACGATCTACGGATCTAAATACCCCTATATCCCGGATACTGGGGACGTGCCGCTCGTATGCGACTGGTCGTCGGGCATATTGTCGGAAGAGATCGACGTATCCCGCTTTGGGCTGATCTACGCCGGCGCACAGAAGAATATCGCCCCGGCAGGGCTTACGATCGTGATAATCCGCGAGGATCTGATCGGCAAGGCGCCTGCCAGCGCGCCCACTTACATGGATTACAGCGTACATGCCGCGAACGGCTCCATGTACAACACGCCGCCGGCATTTACGGTATATGTGGCCGGCGAGGTGTTCAAGCACCTGCTCGCGGGCGGCGGGGTCGCCGCGCAGGAGAAGCGCAACCGCGCCAAGGCCGAGCGGCTGTACAGCTACATTGACGGCAGCCGCCTGTACAGCGCGCCTGTGGAACGGGAGTCCCGCTCGCTCATGAATGTGGTGTTTGTGACGGGCGACGAGGCCTTGGACAAGAAGTTCGTGGCGCAGGCGAGGGAAGAGGGGCTGGCCGATCTCAACGGGCACCGCTCCATTGGCGGCATGAGGGCGAGCATATACAACGCCATGCCGGACGAGGGGATCGACGCCCTTATCGCGTTCATGAAGAAATTCGAGGTTGAGGCCGGCCGCTGAGAGCGGCCGCGCAACGGAAGCGCCGCCATATGACGGCGGCGGGAGAGGCAGGCAGAATTGAAATACCTTATAGTAGTGCCCGACGGCTGCGCAGATAGGCCGATTCCGTCATTGGGGGGCAAAACCCCGCTGGAGGCGGCAGGGATCAGATATATAAACAGGATTGCGGAAGTGAGCGAAGTGGGGATGGTCAAGACCATCCCGGACGGGATCGCGCCGGGGAGCGACGCGGCCAACCTGTCCGTCATGGGCTTCGACCCCCGCAAATACCTCACAGGGCGCTCGCCGCTCGAAGCGGTGAGCATGGGCATCGAGATGTCGGACACGGATGTCGCGTTCCGGACAAACCTCGTGACGCTGGCCGGGGACGGGGCGTATGAGGATCTGACGATAGTGGATCACAGCTCAGGGGACATATCGAGCGAGGAGGCAGGCGTGCTTGTCGAATTGGTCGAGAAGGAACTTGGGGGCGGCGACATACATTTCTATCAAGGGGTGAGCTACAGGCATGCCATGATCGTGGCGGACGGGCGGATCGACTACGACACCACGCCGCCGCACGACGTGCTGACGCAGAAGGTGGGCGCAAACCTGCCCAAAGGCGCGGACGCTGAGCGCATAAGCGCGCTCATGCGCAGGAGCTACAGCCTGCTGAAGGATCACCCGGTGAACCTGGCCCGCATAGAGAGGGGGCAGAACCCGGCCAACTCGATCTGGATATGGGGGCAGGGCAGGAAGCCCAGGCTGCCATCGTTCTACGACAACTACGGCATAAGCGGCGCCGTGATATCGGCCGTCGATCTCATCAAGGGGATAGGGATCTGCGCGGGCCTGAGCGCGAGGGCGATCCCCGGCGCCACAGGCACCCTGCTGACGAATTTCGCGGGCAAGGCGGAGGGCGCCATAGCTGAATTCGAGAGCGGCAAGGATTTTGTCTATATCCATGTAGAGGCCCCGGACGAGTGTTCGCACCAAGGGGACATGGAGGGCAAGATCGAGTCGCTGAGGAAAACGGACGAGCTGGTCTTCAAACCCGTCTTCGAATATCTGGAGGGCACAGGGGAGCCGTTCCGGACCCTCGTGGTGCCGGATCACAGGACGCCGCTGGAGATCAGGACACATTCATCCGAGCCGGTGCCCTTTGTGCTGTACGAGAGCGCCAAGCCGCTTCCGCAGGATGCAGGCAAGGCATTTTCGGAGACCGCTGGCAGCAAGGGCAGCTACTATGAGAGCGGGTGCGCATTGGCGGATCGTTTCTTCAAAGGCAGGGTTGACGGAGGGGACGATTGATGGTTCCTTCGGCAATCCGCAGGCTGGCCGCGTTTTTCCTGGCATTGGCGCTTCTCGCGCCATCCGTGCACGCGGCGAAGCCAGTGCCTGCAATTTCCGCAGATGCGGCTATTTTGATAGACGCCGTCACAGGGCAGGTGCTGTACAACAAGAATATGCACAAGAAAAAGTACCCCGCAAGCACGACCAAGATCATCACTGCGCTCTTGGCGCTCGAAAACCTTGAGCTTGACGAGGTGGTCACCATAGACGCGGAGTCGCCCTTTGCCAAGGGGTCCAAGATCTACCTCATAGAGGGCGAGCGCATAACTGTAGAAACGTTGCTCTACGCCTTGCTTGTGGAATCCGCCAACGATGCGGCGGTGGCGCTGGCGAAAAGGATTTCGGGCAGCACCGAGGACTTTGCCAAGCTCATGAACAAGAGGGCGGAGGAGCTCGGCGCACTGAATACGAGCTTCGCCAACCCTAACGGGCTGGAGAACGAGGAGCATCTGACATCTGCCTACGATCTGGCCATGATCGCGAAAGAGGCGATGCAGAACGAGATGTTCAGGAAGATCGTATCGACCTACACGTACACGATACCGCCGACCAACATGCAGCCGGAGCAGAGGTATCTGCACAACACGAACAGGCTGCTCTACGACGAGGTGCACAAGGTGGTGTACGAAGGCGCCGAGCGGCCGATGAAGTACAGCGGCGTGACGGGGATAAAGACGGGCTTTACCTCGCAGGCGGGCAACTGCCTCGTCGCCGGCGCGAGCAGGGAAGGCACCGAGCTGATCTCTGTCGTCCTGCAGACGGACAACAGCAGCGTGTACCTGGACTCGATCTCCCTGCTGGAGTTCGGCTTCTCGAATTTCAGGACGGTGCTGGCAGTGGAGAGCGGGACTGAGGCCGGCGCGATCAAGGTGAAGTCGGGCGAGGTCAGGGAGGTCCAGACACGGACCGGGTCGGACGGCTGGGTGACTTTGCCTGCGGATGCTGCCTGGTCGGAAATAAGCAGGGAAGTCGAAAACGAGCCTGTGCTGGAGGCGCCCGTGAAGGAGGGCGACAAGGTCGGCAGCATGGAGGTGAGCTATGGCGGCGACGTGCTCTGTGTCATCGATATTGTGGCGGCTGGCGATGTCAGCAAGGGCGGCATGCTTTCGCATATAGGGATCGAGGACAGCACGGCCGGCAAGATCAGGAATGTGGCGCTTGCCCTGATAGCCTCGCTGCTGCTGTTGCTGACGGCCTACGTGATGCTCAAGAGAAGGCAGGTGCGCATGAAAAAGCAGCGCCGGGCGGAGCGGGCGGCGCGGTATGCCGAGGAATCCAGGCGCTCGTCGGAAGAGGCGCGGCGGATGTAATGGCGGCAGCGCGGCGGATGTGAGGCGGCCGGCGCAGCAGCCGGTCAGGCTGTGGGTGCCCGCGCACGGGCGCCAGACGGGAGCGCCTGCCACTGCGGCAGACGGAGGCTGTGGGTGCCCGCGCACGGGCGTCCTGCCCGCCGCCCACGACGGCAGGCGGAGGCCAGAACGCAGTCACAAGCCGCCGCCAACTCGCAGGCGGCCCTGGCAGCATGGGCGCGCAGCCGCCCGCCGGCATGGCGCTGAGATGAGGCGGTCAGTGAATAGAT
>JAIRSA010000196.1 GCA_031255695.1 Eubacteriales Family XIII. Incertae Sedis bacterium
AATGTGGGCAAATCCTCGCTGGTAAACGCCATTTTGGGCGAAAACAGGGTCATCGTCTCGGACATAGCGGGGACGACGAGGGACTCGATCGACACGCCCTTCGAGAGGGACGGCGAGAAATTCGTCCTTATTGACACGGCAGGCATACGGCGCAGGAGCAAGGTCACGGGCGATATTGAAAAATACAGCATAATCCGCGCGGTGGCAGCGATAGAGCGCAGCGATGTGTGCCTCATCATGCTGGACGCGGAGCAGGGTGTCACAGAGCAGGACAAGCGGATAGCTGGCATCGCGCATGAGGCAGGCAAGGGGCTCGTCATCGTGGTGAACAAGTGGGACCTGATAGAAAAGGACACGGGTTCCATGAAGGAGCACCAGGGGCGCATCAGGCGCGAGCTGGCGTTCATGCCGTACGCGCCGGACGTGTTCATCTCCGTGCTGCAGCGCCAGAGGCTCGCCAATGTGATAGATCTGGTGAAGTACGTCGCCGAGAAGCGCGCGCTGCGCGTATCGACGGGGCAGCTGAACAGCCTGATCGCGGACGCGGTGATGATGAAGCAGCCGCCATCCGACAAGGGGCGGCGCCTGAAGATATATTATGCGGCGCAGGTAGGCGTCAAGCCGCCGCTGTTCTCGTTCAAGGTCAACGACGAGGAACTCATGCATTTCTCCTACGCGCGCTACCTTGAGAACCGCATACGCGAGGGGTTTGGCTTCGAGGGCACCTCGATAAAATTTATTTTTAGGGGGAAGAGCGGCAAGGATGATTGAGAATTTCATGGCAATGCTCTACGAGCTGGCGCATACGGGCAATGGAGCGCTTATACCAGTGTTGTGCCTGGCCGGCGCCTACCTGCTGGGCGCTGTGTCCCCTTCGATACTGCTAGGCAGGCTATATGGCGTGGACATACGGGACAAGGGAAGCGGCAATGCAGGGACTACGAACGCGCTGCGCGTGCTCGGCAAGAAAGTGGCCGCGCTGACCCTGGCCATCGACATACTGAAGGGCTGCGCCGCCGTCCTCTTGGCGAGGATGGTGCTGGGCGACGCGTTTGCGCTGCTCTGCGGGCTGGCGGCGCTGTGCGGGCATATATGGCCCATCTTTTTCCAGTTCAAAGGGGGGAAGGGCGTGGCTACGGCCCTGGGCGCCGTGATGGCCTTTGACATCCGGATAGGCCTGGCGCTTGCCGGGCTGGCCCTGCTCCTGATATTCGTGACAAAGCGGGTTTCGGTGGGCGCGTTGGCGGCGGCGGCAGCCCTGCCGATCGCGATCCAGATGGTGTACCCGGCATACTTCGCCATCGCGGCGCTTATCGCCGTGCTGGTGTGGGTGAAACATAGGCAGAACATCGGCAGGCTGCTCAAAGGGCAGGAGCCCAAGCTGAAATTCAAGGCGCAGTGACAGAGGCCGGCAGGGGCCGGCGGGCCGCCATGGATGGCGGACGCCCTTGAGAAGGCCCAGGCCGAAAAGGCCGGCAGGGGCCGCCATAGCCAGAACAACAATAGGATAAGGAGACGCAGGGGTTTTTATGAAGCAGAAAATTACTTTGATAGGCGCAGGCAGCTGGGGGACGGCGCTGGCGGTGACGCTCGGCGGCAAGGGCCATGAAGCAGCCATCTGGGATATAGACAGGAAAATGATGGAAGGCATGGACGCGAAGCGCGAAAACGAGAAATACCTGCCGGGGGTCAAGCTCCCGGACAGCGTATCCGTGGCCTTCGAGCTGTCCGAAGCGCTGTACGGCGCCGACACAGTCATATTCGCCGTGCCGGCGCAGCATTTCAGGAGCGCCGCACAGAACGCCGCGCCGTACATAGGGCGCGAGGCCCTGATCATGAATGTGGCCAAGGGCATAGAGAAGGATTCGCTCAGGACGATTTCGCGCATCGCCGCAGAAATATTCCCCGACAGGCGCTTTGCGGCGCTTTCGGGGCCGTCGCACGCGGAAGAGGTGGGCATTGCCCTCCCCACGACGGTCGTGGCCGCGTCGGAGGACATGGAGGTGGCGGAATACGCCCAGGATCTCTTCATGACGAGCAGGTTCAGGGTGTATACGAACAATGACGTTATAGGCGTCGAGCTGGGAGGGGCGCTGAAGAACATCATAGCGCTCGGCGCGGGGATCTCGGACGGCATGGGCTTCGGCGACAATGCCAAGGCGGCCATGATGACACGCGGCATGATCGAGATAGCGCGGCTTGGCGAGAAGCTTGGCGGGCACAGGGAGACATTCTTCGGGCTTGCCGGCATCGGGGATCTCATAGTGACATGCACGAGCGAGCACAGCAGGAACCGCCGCTGCGGCATCCTGATCGGCCAGGGCGTGCCGCCGGATGAGGCGGTGAGCAGCATTGGCATGGTCGTGGAAGGCGTGTACACGACGGAGGCCGCCTATCGGCTTGCGCAGGAAAACGGCATCGAAATGCCGATAACGGAGCACATATACAAGGTGCTCAACGGCGAGATCGAGGCCAAGGATGCCGTGTCGGCCCTGATGACCAGGCAGAAAAGGCACGAGACAGAAGAGCTCCTGCGATAGGCAGCCGCTGCGGGTGCTGCGGGCGCACAGCGGCAATGGCGCCGGCACATAAGCGGCGAAAGCGGCACATAGGCGGCGAAAGCCAAACCAGGACGGGAGGGGTGAAGAGCAGCACGGGAGGGGTGATATAGGCGCAGGCAGGCCCGCTGAAGGCGGGCGGCTAAAGCCGGGCCGGATAGGCGGCGGAATATGAAAGAGGGGTGGCGGGGCACAAGCGGGCCCGCTGCAGACGGGCATATCAGACCGAGGGGGCGGCACATGACGAATGACTTAAGGAGGAATGACTGTTGCTCGAATTAAACTTTAAGAAACGAACCCCCAAAGTGATCCGCCTCGCCATAACGATCGGAATCCTGGCCGCGTGTATCGTGCCAGGGACGGCCCTGGCAGCCATCCAGGAAGCCTGGACGCCGGAAAAGGCAGCTGGCGCCCAAGGCGCAGGGGCTGCGGCAGCGGCGGCCAACAGCCGGGGCGAAGGGACGCCAGCCTGGGCAGCCAACGGCCAAGGCGCCGTGACGCCGGCCTGGGCAGCCGATGCCCAAAGCGCTGTGACGCCATCCTGGGCGGTCAACGGCCAAGGCGCCGTGACGCCATCATGGGCAGCCAACGGCCAAGGCACCGTGACGCCATCCTGGGCAGCCAACGGCCAAGGCACCGTGACGCCATCCTGGGCAGCCGATGCCCAAGGCGCAGGGGCGCTGGCCCGTGTAGGCGCCGCGCCGGCCGCAGGTACGGCGGATGCCGTGCTTATGCCGCAGACTATAATGATCAATGATGAAATAGTCGAAGTGGCGGCCTACAATATCAACGGCAACAATTACTGCAAGCTCCGCAATGTCGGATGGGCGCTGAACTTCGACGTATTGTGGGACGAGCAGGAGGGCAAGGTCCACATTGCCTCGAAAGCCCCATACCATTACGAAGCCACGGCCGAGACGTTTTACACCCGCGCCACGGCCGCCAGAAGCAGCCAGCCTGTCTACCTCGACGGGAAGCTGCTGGAAAACCTCACGGTCTACAATATAGGCGGCAACAACTATTTCATGCTGCGCGAGCTGGGCATGGCGATGGATTTCTCGGTGATCTACAACGCCCCCGAACGGCGCGTCGAGATCGACGAGGCCTATGGCTACGATCCGGGCGACAAGCCGGGGCAGGCTAAATTCATCACATCGCGGATCGACTGGCAGCAGGGGCACCGCCTGGACATACTGCCCGGCCGCACGAAGATGTATTCTGACTACAGGAGCGGCTGCGCCGCCGGGAATTATTTCTTTACCGACGCATACGGCAATGCCGCGGTCCTCCATATCGACTCCGAGTCGAAGCGCATATACGCCGAATCCCACAGTGGCGGCATGCAGATGGGCGGCCTGCGCGAGATACCGTTCGAACTTGATATATTCGGCGCCTTTTTCGAAGGGCGCGACAGCTACTATATCGCCTTCGGGCAGCGCAATACGGAACAGAGCGGCAGCAAAGAGGTCTATAGGCTGGTGCGCTACGACAAATCATGGAACCGCCTGGGCGCCGCATCCGTCACGGGCGGGGAGTCGAACACGCGTGTCCCGTATGATTCCGCGATCGCGCGGATCGCAGAAAGCGGCGACGGCGCGACGGCAGTCCTTTATGCGGCCCGCGAGCGGTATTCCGACAAAGACGGCGTGAACCACCAGTCGAATTTCATGCTGGTCGTGAACACCGCCGATATGACGCCGACATATGTCAGCGCCGAATTCCCGGAAAACCATGTGAGCCATTCCTTCGCGCAGTTCGCGCAGTTCGACGGGGGCGCGCTGGTGACTGTAGATCACGGGGACGCCTTTCCGAGGTCGGTGCTGCTGCAGCGGAATATGGTCGAAAAATGCACGCTGCTGGACATTGCCGGGATCGATGGGGACAATAATACCAACGCCATAAGCAGCGGCTTTGAGATATCGGATCGTAACTATATATACCTGGGGTGCTCCGCGCCGCAGACGGGCGAAGGGCAGGAGGCCTACCCGCTGAACGTGTTTGTGAGCGTGGCCGCGCGGCAGGATCTTCCAGGGCGGGCGACGCTGGCCTGGCTCACGGACTACAGCGAGGACATCACTGCGGCCCGCCTTGTCAAACTGGGAGGCGGCAAGTTTGTGGCGCTGTGGCAGCACGGCAGGGATCTGGAGTACGTGGTGCTGGACGGGGACGGCAGGCAGATCAAGGAAAAGGCGGTCCTGCCGAATACGCCCGTGCCGCCAGTGCAGCCATTGGTATTGCAGGATGGCAGCATCGTCTGGTTCCAGCTGCCATTCGAGATGGACGCAGGCAACAGGCTGACCGGCCCCAAAACCAGGGATGTGTCCTATATAAAGCGCTACAGCATTTCCGTGTAGAGCGCAGGGGCGCCATAGGGCGCCATGCAGCATCCGTGCAGGCGCCGCATGGCATATGGGCGCTGCGGGAAGTATGGCAGTGGGATGATATAGCAGAAAACAGAATATGCGAAGCGAAAAACGGACGGAGGTGAGCCTATGTATTGTTCGAAGTGTGGGAAGAAGAATATAGACCTTGCCAGGTTCTGCGCGTACTGCGGCAGCGCAATGGCGGACGGGCTTCCAAGGCCGGCCGGCGCGGCGCATGCGCCCACAGGCGCCTGGCAGGCGCCAGGCGGGCCGGGGCAGGCAGCCCAGCGCCAGGCGCCCGCAGGCGCGGCAGATGTCTGGGAGCAGGCGCCCGCAGGCGCGGCAGCGCCGGGCGCCGGGCAGGCGGCGTTGCGTGGCCCCAAGCAGACGCCGTACTGGGAACTGCCCAAACGGCCGCTGAATATGTTCTACTGGAGCACGCCGCCGGCACCGGACGCCGCAGGCGCGCATCCGGCCGCAGCGGACAGCGCGGGCTCGCAGCCCGCCGTGGCGGCGCTCTTCACGGCCTCCGCGCCGGAACCCACGCCGACCGCAGCCGTGCAGACTGCGCCGGAACCCACGCCATGGCCAGCGCAGGGAGCCGCAAAGGCCGCGCCGGAATCCACGCCATGGCCAGCGCAGGGAGCAACGCAAGCCGCGCCGGCCGCAGCCGCACGGCCAGCGTCTACAGCCGCGCCACGGCCAGCGCCGGAGGCCATATCGGCTTCCGCGCCAGGTGGCCCCCAGCAGGCCGCCCCGGTCTTCCCCGAACCGCCGAAGCCGCCCTGGATGGCAGGGCGCGGCCAGCAGCGCGGGCAGCAGGCCGAGGCGCAGGGGCTATCGGTGCTCCGGCCGCAGGGCAGCGAGCCCAGATACGGGACATGATCAGCATTAGGGGCAGCGTGAAATAAAGCCCACAAAGGCCATTTTCGCGCGGTGGCTCAGCTTGGCGGCGGCAGGCGCCGCAGAATGGAGTTTGATTTGAAAGCAGAACGTTTGGACCATTACCTCGGCCTCGACCACAAGGAAAATATTTACAGTGCAGCAGAGAAGCTCAAAGGCGTGCTGAAAGCGACGCCATTGACATTCAGCGATTTCTTCAGCAATGAATACGGCTGCAAGGTATATATAAAGCCCGAAAACCTTCAAGTCACCGGTTCATATAAAATCCGGGGGGCATACAACAAGATCAGCGGTCTGCCGGACAGCGGGCGGGGCGTGATCGCCTCGTCTGCGGGCAACCATGCCCAGGGCGTGGCCTATTCCGCCCAGATCGTCAAGGTGCCGGCCACCATCGTCATGCCTAGCACGACGCCGCTGCTGAAGGTCAGCGCGACAAAATCATACGGCGCCGACGTGATACTCTATGGCGATGTCTACGACGACGCCTACAACAAGGCCATGTCGCTGGCGGAAGAGCGCGGGCTGGAATTCGTGCACCCCTTCGACGATTACGAGATCATATGCGGGCAGGGCACGGTCGGCCTTGAGATAATAGAGGAATTGGCGGATGTGGACGAGATCATAGTGCCCATCGGCGGGGGCGGGCTTATCGCCGGGACGGCGCTCATCGCCAAGGCGCTGAAGCCGTCGATAAAGGTCATAGGCGCGGTGCCGGTCGGCGCCATGTCCATGAAGATATCGCTCGAAGAGGGCCGGGTGACGCGCCTCGCGTCGGTCAAGACCAGCGCGGAAGGCGT
>JAIRSA010000211.1 GCA_031255695.1 Eubacteriales Family XIII. Incertae Sedis bacterium
CGCGGCCATAGAGCTCGGCTACCAGCCGAACAGGTAGGCCACTCGGAAAGGAGAATAGAAATGATAAACAGCGGCTATCCTTTGCACCCATATTTTAAGGAAATGCCCGATATAGGCAAACCCTTGGCGAGGACCCTCAAACAGAACGTCGAGGAACTGAAACAGCAGGAAGCGATCATCGCGCAAGAGATCGAACGTGTGAAGAACAATGGCAAGGCCACCGAGCTCATGAATGAAAAGGGCGAGTGGACCGCATGGCAGCGTTTGGAATATCTCGTTGAGCCGGGCACATGGTGCCCCCTCCACACGATCTACGACCCGCTTGACAACGCCGAAGGCAACACGGGCGTCATAGATGGCCTCGGCAAGATCGCCGGCAGATGGGCCATCATCATAGCATCGAACAACAAGGTCATGGCCGGCGCCTGGCTCTCAGGGCAGGCTGACAACGTGCTGCGCGTCACGGACATCGCGAAGCGCATGCACCTGCCGCTCGTCTGGGTGCTTAACTGCAGCGGCGCCAAGCTGATGGAGCAGGAGCGCCTCTACCCTAACCGCAGAGGCAGCGGGACCCCGTTCTTCAGGCACGCGGAGCTTCAGAAGCTCGGCATTCCGATCGTTGTCGGCATATACGGGACCAACCCGGCAGGCGGCGGCTACCACGCCATCAGCCCGTCGATCCTGATCGGGCACAAGAAATGCAACATGGCTGTGGGCGGCGCCGGCATCGTCAGCGGCATGTCGCCGAAGGGCTACATCGACGACGAGGTCGCCGAGGGCCTTATCGAGCAGACCAAGAAATTCAAGGCCACGCCTCCTGGGCGCGTAGAGATACACCAGGGCGGCACAGGCTTCATCAGGGACGTGTGCGACACAGAAGAGGACGTACTCGACGACATCAAGAGCTATATGGCTACACTTCCGGTATATGACCCGAAATTTTTCCGTGTCGCAGAACCGGCCGAGCCGAAATACCCCGCTGATGATCTGTACAGCCTGGTCCCGATCAATCAGAAGCGCACCTACTCCATGCCCGAAGTCCTTGCCCGCCTGTTCGACAACAGCGAGCATATGGAGTTCAGGCCGGACTACGGCCCGGAGATGTACTGCGGGCTCGCGAAAATCGACGGTTTTGTCTGCGGCTTTGTCGCGAACAACCAGGGGCTCATGGCGGACGGCTATCCCAAATATGCTGACTACAAGGCTATTGGCGGCAAACTGTACCGTGAAGGCCTGATAAAGATGAATGAGTTCGTCACCCTCTGCGGGCGCGACCGCATCCCGATGATCTGGGTCCAGGACACGACCGGCATAGATGTCGGCGATACAGCCGAGCAGGCTGAGATGCTGGGCCTCGGGATGTCCCTGATCTACTCCATAGAGCAGTCGGATGTCCCGATGATGACCATCGTCCTGCGCAAGGGCACAGCGGCCGCGCACTATGTGCTGGGCGGCCCGCAGGCGAACAACAACAACGCGTTCACCATCGGCACTGCCGCGACGGAGATCTACGTCATGCACGGCGAGACGGCCGCGGCCGCGTCCTACGCGCGCAGGCTCGTCAAGGACCGCGACGACGGCAAGCCGCTTGACGGCACCATCGCCAAGATGAACGAGATCATACAGATGTACAACGACAAGTCCAGGCCCGCCTACTGCGCGGCGCACGGGCTGGTCGACGAGATAGTGGACATGCCGTATCTCAGGAACTACTGCAAGGCCTTCGTCGGATCGTACTACCAGAACCCGAAATCATTCTGCGCGATCCACCAGATGCTCACGCCGAGGATCATAAAAGGCTAGGCATGCCTGCGCAGGCTGCGGCTGGCGAAAGCTGTGGCTGGCGAAAGCCACGGTCGGCGGAGGCCGCGTGGCTGACGCTGGCGGATGCCACAGCTGGCAAAGCCGCAGATCTGGCGAAAGCCACGGCTGGCGGAGGCCGTGGCTCCAGCCAAAACGCATGACAGCATAACACCAAACGGGGCGCCCCTAACAGCAGGGGCGCCCCGTTTGGTTGTGCGCTTGAAACCCCCGCCCGCGTACGCGCCCATGCGCCATGCCGCAGGGCCCCGGATCCGCAAAGTCCGCAAAAGTCTGCAAAATCCGCAGGTTTATTTATTCGCATTTACTGTTGACGGTATGCCCATTGAATGATAAGATCAAAAAATATCCGGGCCTATTGGATGATGCTGGAAGATAGCAGCGGCGTCATCCGCCAAATGGCGGGAAGGCAACGCTTCGCGCCACGTTTATTCTGGCGAACAGAGCGCCACGACACTGGGAGGTAAAAAATGGCAAAAATCGAATCGTATTTGATGTCCGTCATTTCAAGCAGGCTCTACAGCATAGGCCTTGAAATGACAAACACGCTCATGCGCACAGCCAGATCTCAGCTGATGAGCGTCTGTCACGACCTATCCACAGCCATATGCGACCGCAATGGGGAGGTATTGTCGCTGGCAGAAAGCATACCCGTGCACTGCGCCAATATGGGGCTTACTGTAAAGCCGTGTTTTGAGCATCCGGAAGGCATTAAAGAGGGGGATATGTTTTTAAACAACTCCCCGTACCGCGGCAACACGCATCACGCCGACTACACCTATATCGCGCCCGTTTTTTTCGGCGGCGAGCTGCTGTTTTTCGCTGTAACCAAGGGCCATCAGGCCGATATCGGTAATTCCATACCCAGCACGTACCATTCAAACGCGCACGATCTGTATGAGGAAGGCGCCATCGACTGGCCGTGCATCAAGATCCAGAAAGAATACAAAGACGTGCCGGATATTATCGCCATTGCCAAGGCGCGCATACGCGTCCCGGAGGTGTGGTACGGCGATCATTTGGCCTGCGTGGGTTCCGCCCGCACAGGCGAACGGCGGCTGATCGAGCTGTGCGAGGACTATGGCGCCGAGCTGCTGAAGGATTTTTCGGACGCCTACCAGGAATACGGCAGCAAGCGCATACAGGAGGAAATCCGCAAATTCCCTGAGGGGCATTGGGAATACGACATCAAAAGCGACGCGATCGAGGGTATGGTGGACGAAATCAATATACATATCGGCTGCGACATCAAACCCAGCGAGGGCAAGATAATCATCGACCTGAGAGACAACAGGGACTCGGTCCCCTGCGGGCTGAATATGTGCGAGGCCACCGTGCGCGGCAGCGCCATAACGGGCATCCTCAACCGGCTGCCCTCCGACGTGCCCGGCAATGAAGGGGCCATGAACCACATAGAGGTGCTCATGAGGGAGGGCTGCGTCGTGGGCAAGTCCAAGATGCCCTATTCCTCATCGCTGGCGACCACAAACTTGGCGGACAGGCTCATATCGGGCGTGCAGGCCCTGATGAACCAAGTCACGTCCGAACGCGGGATGGCCGAGGGCGGCGCCGTGCAATGCCCGGCCGTATCGGTGATTTCCGGCAAGGACTGGCGCAAAGGGTATCAGCCCTACGTGAACCAGATTTTCCTGGGGATGACAGGCGGCCCCGGCGTCAACGGCCACGACGGCTGGATCACCTATCAGTATCCGTGCACAGGCGGGGCGCTGAACTGGAATTCCGTCGAGGTGCTGGAGCAACAGTATCCGGTCCTGATCGTTGAGGAAGAGATGCTGCCCGATTCCGTGGGGGCGGGGGCCTTCGATTCCGCGCCCTCCTGCAAATTCGTGATGACGCCGCGGGGCGAGGCCATGACATGCGCGTATTCCTGCGACGGGATCGACAATCCGCCCAAGGGCGCCGTGGGAGGGCTTGACGGGCACCGGGCCGCCGCATGGAAATACAGCCTGCCGGAAGGCGAAGGCTCGCGGGCCGATCTGCCGCCTTTCGCGCAGCCCGAAATCAAGGTGGGCGAGGCCATCGTGTCCGAAAGTTCCAGCGGCGGCGGCTATGGCGACCCCAAGAAGCGCGATCCGCAGCTCGTGTGCCGGCGCGTCCGGGAGGGCTGGATCACCCCCGAATTCGCCGAGAGGGTGTACGGCGTCGCGATCGACATGAGCGGAGAGGAATATAAGGTCATCGAAGACAAGACCGCCGAATTGCGGTCGGGGCGGTGACAGGCCGGTTTCGATTCTCAATCCCATACTGTCCCATGGCCAAAATCATTGCGCAAATCTCAGCGGCATTTTAGCCGGAGGGCAGTATCAACGACAATAGGAGGTAACGCTATATGTCAAAATACGCATGCGTCGACGTAGGCGGCACATTTACGGACGCCGCCATATTGGAAACATCAGGCGATATACGGGTCTTCAAGGCGCCCACCACGCCGGGCGACTGGACCGAAGGGATCATAAATTCCCTGAAAATCGCCGCCGGCCATTATAACCAGACCTTAGCGGAGTTCTTGGGGGATATCAGCGTAAGCGGCGGCGGTTTCGCCACGCACGGCTCCACCATAGCCACCAACGCCATCGTCGAGAAAAAGGTCGGGAAGATAGGCGTGCTCTGCACGAAGGGTTTTCGCGACGTGTTTCTGTTCAGGGAAGGGCCCAACAAAAACCCCTTCGATATGGATCTCGACTATCCGGAACCTTTCGTGCCCCGTTACCGCACCCTGCCTGTGGAGGAGCGGATCAATTCCGAAGGCGGGATCGAGACGCCCCTAAATGAAGACGATGTGCGCGCGGGCATTAAAACCCTGCGCGAATACCAGGTGGAGGCCATCTGCGTGTGCTATCTGTGGTCCACGGCCAACGAAGCCCACGAGCGGCGCACCGCTGAGATCATCCGCCAAGAATGGCCGGATGTCGGCGTGGTGCTGAGCTGTGAAGTCAATCCTAGCAGCCGCGAATACCGCCGATGGGTGTCCGCCGCGATCGACGCGTCCTTGCGCAGGCTTATTTCCACCTACGCCACGAACCTGAACGAGCGGCTGGCCGAATTGGGCTTCAAGGGGAAGATCGGGATGCTCAACGCTTCCGGCGGCGTCATGAGCGCCGAGGAAATCGTGAGCAAGCCGCTGTACACCATCGATTCCGGCCCGGCGATGGCGCCCGTGGCGGGCAGGAATTACGCGATCGGGGACGTCAACGACCAGAATGCGGTGGTCTTGGACATGGGAGGGACCACCTTCGACGTGAGCTGCGTCATCAAAGGGCATATCTCCGTGTCCAGGGAGGCCGTAATCGGCGACGAAATCCCCGGAATATCCAGGGTGAGCGTGCACAGCATCGGCGCGGGCGGCGGCAGCATCGCCTGGGTGGACAGCGGCGGCATGATCCGCGTCGGCCCCACGAGCGCGGGTTCCGTCCCTGGGCCGGCCTGTTATGGCCGCGGCGGCGAGCTCCCCACAGTCACGGACGCGAACTTGGTGCTCGGATACCTGAATCCCGATTTCTTCAACGACGGCATGATGAAGCTCTCCCCGGAACGCTCGACGAAGGCTATACGGGAACATATCGCGGACAAGCTGAATATCAGCGTAGTGGAGGCGGCTTTCGCTATTTGGGCGACCGTGAACGTCAACATGATCGCGGCAATCAAGGACATCACCATCTGGCAGGGCATAGACCCGCGCTCTTACACCATGGTGGCCGGCGGAGGCGCCTGCGGGCTGCACGCCATCCCATTGGCGGAGGGGCTTGAAATGAGCAGGCTGCTCATCCCGCGCACCGCGGGGGGCCTGAGCGCCGTCGGCGGGATATTCACGGACACCGTGTCCGAGTACAATTCGAGCTGCCTGGCCAACACGCGGGATTTCGACCACGAAAAGGTCAACAAGGTGCTGAAGTCGCTGGCGGACAAGGCCATGGACTTCTTCGAGCGCAACAATATCGCGGAGCCGGACCGGCGCGTGGAACTGTATATGGAAGGGCATTACCCGTTCCAGGTATGGGATCTGTCGGTGGACATCACGCCATTCGTGGACAAGGATTTCAAGCTGGATCAGGACAGCGTCAAGTTGGTGGAGGCGGCGTTCCACGAAGAGCATGAGCGCACGTTCACCATCAAGGAGGACGCCAATGTCGAATGCGTGTACTGGCGCGTCAAGGCCATTGGGGCGAACCACGTGGCGGGCATGATCCCGGAACAGGAATATCACAGCGAAAACCTGATCGTCTCGCCGGCCAAACGGACGGGCTCGCGCAAGATATATTTCAAGAAATACAACGAGGCCATAGTCACGCCCGTCTTCTCCGGCGACAATTTGGTATACGGGGATGTGATACAGGGGCCCGCGATTGTCGAGGAACCGACGACCACGATAGTCGTATTGCCGGACTACAGCATCAAGGTGACAAAGTACAACAACTATCTGATAGAAGGGCTTAAAACGCGGGCATCTGAGCAATAAAGGCATGCGGGGCGGAGGCGGGGCGGAGGCCGCCGCCCCGCCCGCCTACGCGCCTATGAGCCATGCCACAGGACCCCGCGCTGGGCGGTCGGGCGGCGGGGCGGCACTATATCAGCCAGACGGGCACACGCCAGTTTTTCCGGTCTATCGGCAGCAGCTCCTCCGCCAGGCACACCACGGCGCCCGTGCCGATCTCGGCTTTAAGCTGCGCCAAGCCGCCGAAGCGCTCCGGATCGGCGGCGGGCGCCAGCACGCCGAAATGCCTCACCGCCTCCGCCCCAGGCGACGCGGCCTTTTTTACCTCTATGGGGCAAAGCGTGCCGTTCCCGTATATCAGCAAGTCGATCTCCCTCTGGTCGCGATCGCGGTAATAGAAAAGCGGCGGCTCAAGCCCGGCGTTCGTGTAGCTCTTATAGATCTCCGAGAACACATAGCTTTCGAGGAATGCGCCAGCGGCAGCGCCGCGCTCCAAGACCTCCGCATTCTCCCATTTGAGCAGATAGGCGCACAGCCCCGTGTCCAGAAAATGGAGAATGGGCGTTTTCACCACACGCTTGAGCGCATTGTTGTGGTACGGCTGGATCAACGCGGCAATGCCGGACGACACGAGGATCGACAGCCATTTCTTTGCAGTCGGCGCCGAAACCCCCACATCGGCGGCTATTTTCGCGTACTGGACCGGCCTCGCCGTCATAGCGGCGGCGACGGCCATAAAGCTGAAAAATGCCGTCTCGTCCGCCACTTGGCTGAGGCTGCGGATATCGCGCCCTATGTAGCTGTCTATATATGAACGGTAGAAATCGGAATGCCCCGGCGCGCCCTCCACCTGCAAAGCCGGCATGGAGCCACGCCAGATGCGCCCGTATATATCCCTGAGATCCGCCTTGGGCGCGCTCCCCCGCCGCGCGAGCAGGCGCTCTCCATCGGTCGTGAACGGTTCGGAGGGATAGCCCTCTATCTCGCTGCGCGAAAGCCCTGACAGGCGCATGATGCCTACGCGCCCCGCAAGCGACTCGCTTACCCCCTTCATCATATGGAAACTCTGCGAACCCGCAAGCCAGAACCTGCCCCTGCCTCCGCTTTCGTCCACATCCATCTTTATATACGGCAGAAGTTCCGGCGCATACTGTATCTCGTCGATGAGCATGGGCGGCCTATAGCGCTGCATGAACAGGGCCGGATCGGTCTTGGCCATGTAGCGGATGTCCGGATCGTCCAGCGAAATATAGACCCGCCCCTCCTCGGCGAGATGCCTGAGCATGGTCGTCTTGCCCACCTGCCTTGCCCCCGTCACCAGCAGGACGGGGAATGTCGCCGATATTTTTTGGGCCGCCTCCTGGGCAGCGCGGCGTATGTACATATCAATAACCTCCGTCAATTCTAAAATATGATTTTATTATAGCCTATTCCAGCCCGGATTCCAAGCGGAAAATCCCATAAAATCTGCGAAATTAAAAGGGTGGAATTCTTACCGATATTATTGACATTGCACCACGAAAGGTATATTGTGAAATAAAGGCGCATTTGCGGCGCCTGTTTTTTATAGTCCGGTCCGTATCATACTGTTCTCCGGCTAAAACGCGCGAATGAGAACTGTGCTGTTTTTGACGGGGGCGGTATAAGTGCCTCGTTTGGGGACCATCCGGCACTGGCCCATGGAGGGTCCACGCAGAGGTAAGAAACAGGAGGTTGGAAATGAAGAAATTGTTTGCTGTAGCCCTTAGTATCTCATTATTTCTCAGTTGTTTCGCCGTTGCCCTCTCCTACACGGCAGACGCCACGGCCCCGGCGGGCGCCATGGCCGGCAGCGAAACCGAAGCGCCCGCCTACCCCCACATCGCGGATATAGTGAAAGCTATCTCCGACCCCGCCACCGGCATTGACGGCGAGCGGGCATTCGACTATCTGTCATACGTCTTCCTCGGATGGCGGACCACAGGCGGCCCCTGGCAGAACCATGTCATCGAAAACTTCATCATGGATCAGCTGGAAACCGCAGGCTACACCAATTCCGGCGCTGAAGACAAGACCACCGCAACCGACGACGACTACGCCTGGCTGTCCTATTACGACTCAAGCTCAAGGGTCTGGTCCCCTGAGTACGCGAAACTCGAAGTCACCCAGGCACCGGCCGGCAACGAGGGCCTTATCAGCCG
>JAIRSA010000009.1 GCA_031255695.1 Eubacteriales Family XIII. Incertae Sedis bacterium
TTTGTAGGCTTGCGGCGGCAGGCGGCGGCCTGCTTCGGATCAGAGTGGCGCGAAAGGGCGGGTATGTCTGATTACATTGATATAATAATTTCCAACGTAGGGATAACGGATTTGCTTGACGTGACGATAGTCGCGTTTGTAATATACCAGGTTCTTGTTTTTATAAGGGAGACCAGGGCAGAGCAGCTGATCAAAGGGCTGCTTGTTTTGCTTGTCGCGGCTTTCCTGTCGGGGATACTGAACCTCTACGCGCTCAACTGGATATTGATAGGCACCATGCAGTTCGGCGTAATCGCGCTAGTGGTCGTGTTCCAGCCAGAGCTTAGGCGCGGCCTGGAATACGTGGGGCGCAGCAAGTTTTTCAGGAACCAGTTCGTGGATGCCGAGAAGGAGAACGTCAAGGCGGCCGCTACATCCATAACGAGGGCCGTCGATTACTTCTCGACGACGAAGACGGGCGCCATCATCATACTGGAGCGCGAGACCAGCCTCAACGACATTGTCGAGTCAGGGGTGATACTTGACAGCGGCGTGTCGGCGGAGCTGCTGAAGAATATCTTCTACGAAGGCGCCCCGCTCCACGACGGCGCAGTGATAATACGCAGGGCAAGGGTCTACGCGGCCGGCTGCGTATTGCCGCTTACCGAGGACAAGGACCTGTCCATGGACCTTGGCACGCGGCACCGCGCAGGGATAGGGATCACCGAAAACTCGGACGCGATAGCGCTTATCGTGTCGGAAGAGACCGGTATAATATCAATGGCGGTGGACGGGAAGCTGACGCGCTTCCTCGACATAAAGACAGTCGAGAAGACATTGCTGAACCTGTATCTCGCTGATTCGGACCTAGCGGATCAGTTCAATCCGATAAATCTCTTCAGGAGGAGGAAGAATGCTGAAGAGCAAGACAGCAAATAAAATAATCGCGGTTGCAGTGGCCCTTGTGATATGGGCGTATGTCATTACCGTGGTGAACCCCCCGCACACGCAGATCATAAGGGACATCCCGGTAAGATTCACAAATATGGACATACTTGGAGGGAAGAACCTGACCGTGTCGAGCGACGCGGTGTTTACGATAGACGTGACGGTGGAAGGGAAGCGGGCGGACGTAGGCAAGCTGGCGATAGACGACTTCACGGCGACAGTGGACCTGATCGGCTGGAGCAGGGGGGAGCACAACATACCCGTCGAGGTGCTGGGCCCTGACAATGTAGAGGTCATTGCGGTGAACCCGCTGCGCGTCGCGGTGAATATCGAGGATCTGGTGAGCATCAGCAAACCCATCAATATCGAATACACCGAGCCGTTCCCGCAGGGCAAGGAGCCGGGCTTCGTCTCCATGGTGCCCGACCAGATAGAGGTGAGCGGCGCCAAGTCCCAGGTGGACAACGTGGACTATATAAGCGTGATGGTCGACAGCTCGGAGCTCCGGAACACGCTGCGCACATTCAACATAATGGCGCAGATCATAGACAGGGAAGGGCAGCCTATATATTCGGACATGAGGCTGTCGCAGCGGGAGATAGAGGTGGCCGCCATGCTCTGCGACGTGAAAGAGGTCCCGTTCGAGGTGGAGGTCGTGGGCGAAGTCCCGCCCATGCTGGAAGTCACATCGCTGGTGCGGCCCAACCGGGTGAGCGTGCGGGGCGCGCGCAGCGCCATTGACAGGATAGACGCGCTTACGGCCGCCGCCGTGGATATCAGCGGCGTGGACGTGACATCCAAGATACCCGTGCCGATAGAGCTGCCCGCCAATGTGGAGCTTGCCGACGCCTCGTCGGATATCGGCGTGGAGGTGAATATCAAGGGGATCGCGACGAAGGAGTTCGTCTACGGCTCCAACGAGATCCTGACGGAAGGCGTGGCGAACGGCTATGCCGTCCATATCAACGACAGCCGCGTGACGATCAAGGCATTTGGCGCCGAAAGCGCCATTTCGGAGCTGACGAAGGGCGCCATTAGGCCATATGTGGACATATCGGAGATGGAGCCTGGCGAGGAGACGGCTAACCTGACCGTGCATATAAAATACGACGGAAGCGGGCTGAAACGCCTTGAGTCTGTGCCTGAGACGGTCTTCCTCAACATCTACGAGACGAATCTGGACTGACGCGGCGCACGGCATATCAATCACAATAGCATACAGAGGTATATAATGGGTCGAATTTTTGGCACTGATGGCGTGAGAGGCATAGCGAACACGGAACTTACGGCGGGGCTTGCGTTCCGGCTTGGGATGGCTGGCGTGCAGGTCCTGAGCAAGGCGGACGGAAGGCCGACCTTCCTTATCGGCAAGGATACAAGGGTGTCGGGGGACATGCTGGAGGACGCGCTGAGCGCGGGCATACTCTCGATGGGCGGCAATGTGATAAAGGCCGGGGTGATCCCCACGCCGGCGGTCGCGCACCTGGTGAAGGACATGGGGGCGGACGCGGGCGTCGTCATATCGGCTTCCCATAACCCCTTCGAATATAATGGCATAAAATTCTTCAATGGCGACGGCTTCAAGCTTGATGACGCCATAGAGGACGAGATAGAGGGCATGCTGGACGGCGCGGACGGCGGCGGCCTGGGCGGCGATGCTGGCGGCGCAGGCGGTGCTGGCTCTGGCGGCAATGCGGACGGTGCTGGCTCTGGCGGCGGCGCAGGTTTGGGCGGCAGCGCAAGCTTGGGCGGCGGCGGAAGCGGAAGCGGCGTTGTGACGGGCGCCAGCGGAAGCGGCATCGGCTCAGGCGCCGTATACGGCGCTAGGCTCGGCAGGTCGGCGGACGCCTCCGCGGAGTCGTCGCGCAGATATGCCGACTTCCTCATAGCGTCCGCGGCGGGCGTGAGCGCGAAGGGCATGAAGCTGGCCCTGGACTGCGCGAACGGCGCCGCGTATGACGTGGCGGGCAGGGTCTTCGAGGCCCTGGGCGCCGAGGTGTGCATGATAGGCAACAGGCCGGACGGGCTCAATATAAACGGCGGCTGCGGCTCCACCCACCCGGAGGCCCTAGCGGAAATGGCCGTGCGCGAAGGGGCGGACATGGGGCTGGCCTTCGACGGGGACGCGGACAGGCTTATTGCCGTGGATGAGAACGGCAGCATAGTCGACGGCGACAAGATCATGTATGTCTGCGCGAGGGCGATGAAGATGAACGGCGAGCTCCGGGACGATCTGGTCACGGCGACCGTGATGAGCAACATGGGGCTGGGCAAGGCGCTGGGCAAGATCGGCTGCAAGGTGCAGTACACCGGCGTCGGCGACCGCTATGTGCTGGAACAGATGCTGAAAACCGGCAGCGTCCTGGGGGGCGAGCAGTCGGGCCATATCATATTCCTTGACAGGAGCACGACGGGCGACGGGATACTGGCGGGCATACAGCTGCTTAGGTCTGTAGGGACATTGGGGATGAAGCTGTCCGAGCTTGCGGGCCAGGTGACGGTCTATCCCCAAGTGCTCAGGAACGCAAGGGTCAGGAATGAGAACAAGGAGCTGTATATGGACGACAAGTCCGTATGCGCCGAAATCGCCAAGATCGAGGAAGACATGGCCGGAGAGGGCCGGGTGCTGATCCGCCCGTCGGGGACGGAGCCGCTGGTCAGGGTCATGCTCGAAGGCAGCGACATAAAAAAGATCACCCATATGGCGGAAGGCCTGGCGGAGCTGATCACGGAAAAGCTGGGCTGAGGGCCGGCGCGGCCGCTGTTCGCTGGTTGGCAGCGTTTAGGCCCGGCGTGGCCGTTGCCCCGCTGGTTGGCAGCGCCTGGGCTTTAGGCCCGGCGTGGCCGTTGCCCCGCTGGCTGGCGGCGCCTGGGCTTTAGGCCCGGCGCGGCCGCTGCCCCGCCGGTTGGCAGCGCCTGGGCTTTAGGCCCGGCGTGACCGTTGCCCCGCTGGCTGGCAGCAGAGTGGGCGCGGATCGTGGCGCAGATTGGATTAATATAAAAGCATTGCGCGGCAGCGCGGAGGTATGACAATGTGTGGAATAGCGGGATATGTTGGCGACGAACAGGCGCGCGGGATCATTATTGACGGGCTTAAACGCCTTGAATACAGGGGCTATGACTCGGCCGGCATAGCTGTCGCGGGGGGCGGCGGCCTGCAGATCCGCAAGGCCGTGGGCCGTATCGACAACCTGGAAAAACTCATTGCCGAGGAGCCTGTGAAAGGCAGCACCGGCATCGGCCATACGCGCTGGGCGACACATGGGGAGCCCACCTGGGCGAACGCGCACCCGCACACGGACCAGGAAGGCGGCATTGCGGTGGTCCACAACGGCATAATCGAGAATTACGCGGAGATCAGGGCCTGGCTCAAGGAAGAGCATGGGGTGGAGTTCAGATCGGAGACGGACACCGAGGTGATCGCCCAGCTGATAGGGCTGATGTACAAGGGCGATCTGCTGGAGGCGGTCTTCGAGGCGGTGTCGAAGCTGCGCGGCGCATACGCCATAGGCGCCGTATGCGCGGGCGAGCCTGACAGGATCGTGGCCGTGAGGAACGACGCGCCGCTCATCGTGGGGCTGGGGGAAAACTGCAATTTCCTCGCATCGGACATACCCGCCATGCTCAAATATTGCCGCTCCATATATTTCATCGAAAACAGCGAGACTGTTTTGATAACGAAGGACGATGTGACGATCTTCAACGCCAAGCGCGAGGAGGTCAAGCGGGACATATACCATGTCACCATGGACGCCGACGCGGCTGAAAAGGGCGGGCATGACCACTTCATGATAAAGGAGATATACGAGCAGCCCCAGGGCATTATGAAGACCATCGAGAGGCGCATGGACGGCGGGGGGCGCATCAAGCTCGACGGCATCAAGCTGGGCAAGGGCGAGCTGGGCGCCATAGACCGCGTCTATATTGTCGCCTGCGGCACGGCCTACCATGCCGGGCTTGTGGGCAAATATGCTATAGAGCGGTTCGCGGGCATACCTGTGGAGGTGGACATCGCCTCCGAGTTCAGGTACAGGAGCCCTTTCGTGAACAAGAAGACGCTGTTCATCTGCATAAGCCAGTCCGGGGAGACGCTGGACACGCTGATGGCCCTGCGCGAGGCCAAGAAGCGGGGCGCGAGGGTGCTTTCGATAGTGAATGTCGTCGGCAGCTCTGTGGCCCGCGAATCGGACGACGTATTCTACACCTGGGCCGGGCCGGAGATCGCGGTGGCATCCACAAAGGCCTTCACCACGCAGATGATGTGCCTCTATCTGCTGGCCCTCTATATGGCCGGCGAGACAGGGGCGCTCGACAGCGGGCGCTTCCAGAGCCTCATGGACGAGCTCAAGCAGGTGCCGGAAAAAATCAGTGAGATACTCGCGCGGGAAGACGAGATTGAGAAGATCGCAAAACGGATATACAAAAAGGAGAACATTTTCTTTATTGGCAGGGGGCTTGACGCCTCAGTGGCATTCGAGGGCGCGCTGAAGCTGAAGGAGATCAGCTACATCCACGCCTTTGCCATAGCGGCGGGGGAGCTGAAGCATGGTACGATAGCGCTGATAGACATGGACACGCTGGTGATAGCCCTCGCTTCGCAGGACGCGCTGAACGAGAAGATAATATCCAACATAAAGGAAGTGAAGGCGAGGGGGGCAGAGGTAATAAGCCTTGTGAAGGACGGCAATGCCAAGATTGCCGGCGAGTCGGACGACACCATATATATACCAGCCTGTATGGACGAAGTGGCGCCGATCATGGCCATCGTGCCCTTGCAGCTTCTTGCCTACCATATCGCGAAGCTCAGAGGCTGCGACATCGACAAGCCGAAGAACCTGGCGAAATCCGTTACTGTAGAATGATATCTGGCACAACGCAGGAGGAGGGAGCTTTGTAAAATGTCGAAAATCAAAAGCATTGTCGCGTTTTCTCTGGTCTTGGCGATGATACTGGGCGCAGGCGTTGGGGCGGCGGGATGCCGCAAAGATACGGACAGCGGCCGCTCAGGCAAGGTATACAAGATGCAGCTGTATTTCGCGAACCTGGATTTTATCGACAGCGGCGACGAGGCGCTGGGGCACCTGACGGGCCCGTTCGAGATGAACATATCGTCAGACGACAAGGAGGGATATGATAAGTACAGCCTATTGCTCGAATGCCTGAAAAGCCCCCCGGAGGAAGGGGACGGCAATTCGGCGAACATGATCTCGGACCAGATCCGGTTCGGCGGCGTCACGCTTGACGGCGGCGTGGCCACCGTGGATGTCAAGTCCGAAACGGCATCGGGGGAAGCGCTCTATGGAGGGACACTGGAGGAACTCCTTTTCATAGAGCAGATAACGTTCAGCATGATCGACAGTTTCGAGGAAGTGGAGGAGGTGGCTTTCACGGTTGACGGCAATAAGGCCGATACCCTGATGGGCCAGATGGATATAAGGGAACCATTCAATAAGGAAAGTTTTGACGGCGGGCAATAGGCGGCAGACTGGCGGCAGGCACCAGCCGCACACCAGGAAGCAGCGGATGTTGCCGCAGCAATAGCAGCGAGACTGGGGGCTGAAACTATGAAGAACGACAAAACACATTTCAGAGGATGCATAACGGGCGGCGCGGTTGCGGACGCTAAAGCATACGCCACCCGCGAAAACGGGGTCGATCTCATATCCGACAACACTCAGATGACGTCTTTCACAGTGGACGGCTTGGTATGGGCAGCAGGGCGCGCCCAGAGCAGGGGCGTGTACGCCTACATACCATGCCTGTTCTATTCGTACCAGAAATGGTATTACACCCAGACGGGGAGCCTGGCAGACAAGACCTACAGCTTTATACTCAGCGGCGAGATCCTCAGGTGGGACGAGCTGTTCGCGAGGCGGGGGGAAGGCCTGACCAGCCTGAAAGCCCTCGAAGGCAGCATAAACAATACCTATGGCAGCCTACAGAACAGGATAAACAATAGCAAGGGCTGCGGGGCGGTGATGCGCTCGGCGCCTATAGGCATGTACTTCTGCTCGGACGAGATGATGGCCTTCAAGATCGCCTGCGAGGCGGCGGCGCTGACCCACGGCCATATCGACGCGATATTGCCGGCGGGCTATCTGGCCTTCCTGATATCGCTGATACTTCAGGGCAGGGAGGTGGCCGACGCCGCCAAGGACGGGATAGCTGCCCTTTCCAAATGCAACAGCGCCGAGAATTGCAGCGCCTCGCTGGCGAAGGCAGTGCGGCTTGCCGAGAGCAGCATGAGCCCGCGCGACGCGATGAAGGAGCTGGGGGACGGCTTTGCCGGGGAAGAGGTGATAGCCCTGGCGGTCTACAACGTCCTGAAATGCGGGCTGGACTTCGAGGGGGCGGTGACGAGGGCCGCCGAGTTCGAGGGGAACAAATGCAGCCTCGCTTCCATAAGCGGCAATATCCTGGGCGCCTACCACGGCTGTGCGGGCGTGCCCTACGAGTGGGCGAAGGATCTGGAGGCGATGGGGCTTATGATAATAGGTGCGGACAAGCTGCTGGAGGCCGTAGCCAGCATATAGCGGCCAGGGCGCGCCGCGCGGGATGGACCGGCTATGACACTGGCTGTCGCGGCTGCCCCGTCGGCCGTCCCGCAGGCCATGACGCTGGCTGCCCCGACGGCCATGACGCTGGCTGCCCTGGCGGCCGTCCCGGCGGCCATGACGCTGGCTGCTGCGCCGGCCGTCCCGGCGGCCATGACGCTGGCTGCCCTGGCGGCCGTCCCGCAGGCCACGACGCTGGCTGCTGCGCCGGCCCGTCCCGACTGCTATGACACTGGCCGCCCCGGCCGCGTCGGCCGCGCCATAAAAACAAGGAGAATCAATTGAGTTTTATGAAACAGAATGAAATCCGCGACGCTGGGCTCGCCGAGTCGGGGCGCCGCAAGATCGAATGGGTCAAGGGCAACATGCCCTTGCTGAATGGGCTAGAAAAAGAATACAGAAATGAGAAGCCGTTCCAAGGCATCAAGATCTCCCTGTCCGTGCACCTTGAGGCGAAAACGGCGTACCTGTGCGAGGTGCTGGCCGCCGCCGGGGCCGATATGTCAGTCACCGGCAGCAATTCGCTGTCCACCCAGGACGACGTAGCGGCCGGGCTAGCTGCCACGGGCATGAAGGTCTACGCCGTGCATGGCGCTTCCCCAGAGGAATACAGCCGCCATATCGAGATGGCGCTGGAGCATAGGCCGAACATCATCATCGACGACGGCGGCGATCTGGTGGGCATGGTGCACGGGGAACGCCCCGACCTGGCGGAGGAAGTGCTGGGCGGCTGCGAGGAGACGACTACGGGCATTATCAGGCTCAAGGCTATGGAGAAGCAGGGCATACTCAAATTCCCCATGGTGGCGGTGAACGACGCGCGGTGCAAGCACCTGTTCGACAATAGGTATGGGACAGGCCAGTCGGTCTGGGACAGCATCATGCACAACACGAACCTGATCGTGGCGTCGAAAACCGTGGTGGTGGCTGGCTACGGGTGGTGTTCGCGCGGCATTGCGATGAGGGCCGCCTCGCTGGGGGCCTCCGTGATCGTCACAGAGATTGACCCCGTCAAGGCCATAGAGGCGCGCATGGACGGCTTTGCCGTCATGAAGATGGCAGACGCCGCGCCGCTCGGCGACATATTCGTGTCGGCGACGGGATGCAGTGGCACCATATCGGCCGAGCATGCGCTCACGATGAAGGATGGCGCCATACTGAGCAATGCGGGCCACTTCGATGTCGAGGTGGATGTGGCGGGCATACGCCAGATAGCCGTCGAAGAGAAGGCGGCGCGCGACAATATCACGGGCTACAGGCTTCCCAACGGGCGATGGGTGTTCATTATCGCGGAAGGGCGCCTCGTCAATATCGCGGCGTCGAACGGGCATCCGGCGGAGATAATGGACATGAGCTTCGCCGTCCAGTTCCTGTCCGCGCTGTACATACTGAAAAACCACGCCAGGCTTGGCAATAAGGTCGTAGACGTGTCGGGCGAGATAGACGAGCTCATCGCGCGGCGGAAACTCCAGGCCTGGGGGATAGAGATAGACAGGCTGACGCCTGAGCAGGAAAGCTACCTGAATAGCTGGAAGTAGGCGCCGGGCGGCGCTTTCGGCATGTGCCTATCCCCGGTTGCGCCCTTTGCAGCCGGCGGAAGGCGCCACTTGAACCCCCCCCGCGTCAGCGGGCAGGGGTTTGCCGAGAAGGCGAGGGCTTACCGAGCGGGCAGCAATACGAGAGGAGAATGATGAGCAGGGAATTGGCAGAGCTTTTGTTTCCGGATATTGAAGAGGGGGCGGCGCTGTACGAAGGCATGTACCCCGCGAGGGGGCTGGCGGCCGGGGCGGCCGTCTGCCGGCTGGGGCCTAGCCCTACAGGCTTCATACACCTCGGCAATCTATACGGCGCCTTCGTGAATGAGCGCCTCGCCCACCAGAGCGGGGGCGTTTTTTTCCTTCGCATCGAGGATACCGACGAGAAGAGGGAAGTAGAGGGCGCGGCGGAGGCCGTGATCAATTCGCTGGAATATTTTGGAATAAAGTTCGACGAGGGCGTGACGGCCGGCGGCGAGGCAGGCATATACGGGCCATACCGGCAAAGCGAAAGGCGCAGTATATATAGATGTTTTGTGAAGCAGCTAGTCGCTGAGGGGAAGGCCTACCCTTGCTTCCTGGCCGAGGTCGAGATAGCGGAGATCCGCGCCGCGCAGGAGGCCAGGAAACTGACCCCCGGCATCTATGGCGAGTGGGCGCGGTACAGGGAAGCCGGTTTAGATGAAATAAAGCGCAGGGTGGAGGCCGGCGAGGCCTTTGTGATAAGGTTCAAAAGCAAGGCTGATGCCGCAGGCAGCATAAGGATAATGGACGGGATACGCGGTGAGCTTGTCATGCCGGAAAACAGCATGGATGTCGTGATCCTGAAGACCGGCGGCCTGCCGACATACCATTTCGCCCATGTGGTGGACGACCATCTCATGAGGACCACGCACGTGATCCGGGGCGAGGAGTGGCTTTCGTCCCTGCCGGTGCATGTGGCCCTCTTTGAAGCCATGGGCTGGGAGCTGCCCACGTATTGCCATACGGCGGTGCTGATGAAGATGGAAGGCGAGACGAAGCGCAAACTCTCGAAACGCAAGGATCCGGAACTGTCGCTGGACTACTATAGAAATGAAGGCTACCATCCGCTTGCGGTCAGGGAGTACCTGCTTACGATCATAAATTCGAACTTTGAGGAATGGCGCATGGAGAACCCGTCAGCGCCGATAAGCGATTTCGTGTTCACTACAGAAAAAATGAGCCGCTCCGGCACGCTCTTCGATCTCGACAAGCTGCGCGACGTGAGCAAGGAGGTGCTTCTGAAGATCCCGGCGGACGAGCTGGCAGGCTTTATGCTGGATTGGGCAGAATCGCCAGGCCTTGGCACTGGTGTGGACGCAGGTGCAGGCGCGGGCGCAAGCGTGGGCACGGGTGCGGATGCAGACGCAGGCGCAAGCGTGGGCACAGGCGCAAGCGTGGGCGCGGATGCGGGTGCGGACGCAGGCACAGGCACGGGCGCAGACGCAAGCGTGGGTGCAGACGCAGTGGTGTGCGCGAGCACGGGCACGGGCGCAAGCACGGACACAGGCGCAAGTGCGGACGCGGGTTGGCTGAAAAAGGGCGGCAGGGAGTATTTGAGCAGAATACTCGACATAGGCCGCAGCGGCGCCAAACCCAGGAAGGATCTGGCGTACGGCAGCCAGATACTGGAGTTCATAAGATATTTCTACCCGGAGGGCTTCCGCATTGAGGATGCTTGGCCGGAAAACGTCACTCAGGAGGACGCCAAGAAAATATTGAAGGGCTACGCCAAGTCCTATGACCATGCCGACGATCAGCCGGGCTGGTTCGCGAAGGTGAGGGAATTGGCGGAGCAAAACGGCTATGCCGCGAAACCCAAGGATTACAAGAAGAACCCGGACATGTACAAAGGGCATGTGGGCGACGTCAGCACAGTGATACGCATTGCCCTGACAGGGCGGGCCAACTCGCCCGATCTGTGGGAAATACAGCAGATCCTAGGGGAAGACTGCGTGAGGGAGCGCTTGCGCAAAGCGGCGGAGTGATACCCATGCTGTTCCCCGACTGGAATCATCAACCATCCTAAATTGCGATAATAATTGTTGATCACATACAATGCCGGGCGGTCAATATGCGGCTGTTTCGCCCCATTGCTTTGTTGCAAATCCTAGACGGACCCTTCGGGCTCGCCTACATTTTGCGCACCTATCCCCGTTTGCCGCCACTTCATGTCCAGATGGTTTTTCAAGCCGTCGAACCCCTTTTCAATGACATTTTGCGCACCTATCCCCGTTCACATCATGGACAAACACAGGATATGCAGTTACTATTCACAGCCGCATATGAGAAGGCGCAACAATAGGCGCATCGAAAACGGTGCGCTTTCTTGTTTAAGCGTTTTGCGGCATTGCGTTCTAAGGGCCGAAGATTTCAGAAACCGTGTATGGGTTGATATGCAAAAAATATTTTTCCAAAACCCATTGACAAAGGTAAGGTTATATGTTATATATAATACATGGTTAACATATATGTAATATATGTATTGAAGCGGGAGGACCCTTATCCCTGAGATGATGAGCGTCGAACGCCGTCAGTTAGTCTGCGGCGCTCGGCGCGGAGCCTGTATAAGCCATAACTTTGGAGGAATAAACTAATGCGTCGTTTTAGCCTTCGTACAATCGGTTTCCGGATGTCGGCAATGTGCTGTTGCATAAACAGCTCTTGTTGTCGTGCCTGTAAACCGGCTGTCCGAAGGCTGAACCGATAAATCGGCTTATTTTGCCCGATTTTAAGGAAGCGTTTGGATGCCGAACTTCTACTCGGTGCCCAAGCGCTTTTTTGTGGCATCAAAACATAGTATATTGATATGCATAATAAACGGAGGTTTCCGCCAATGGCTAAGAAAATCAAGCAAATCGCGATCTATGGCAAGGGTGGTATCGGAAAGTCGACTACGACAAGCAATCTGACCGCCGCCCTGTCTAAGCAGGGTTATAAAGTCATGCAGTTCGGCTGTGACCCGAAAGCGGACAGCACGAACACGCTCCGAGACGGTTCATACATACCGACTGTTCTTGATACCCTGCGCGAAAAAGGCTCGGTCAAGGCACACGATGTTATCTTCGAGGGCTTTAATGGCATTTACTGCGTGGAGGCAGGCGGCCCCGCCCCCGGCGTAGGCTGTGCCGGCCGAGGCATAATCACTGCCGTGGAACTGTTCAAGCAGCAGAAGGTTTTCGAGGGGCTCGGCCTCGACTTCGTAATCTACGATGTTCTCGGCGATGTTGTGTGCGGCGGTTTCGCAATGCCGATCCGTGAGGGCATCGCGCAGCACGTATTCACCGTTTCGAGTGGCGACTTTATGTCGATCTACGCAAGCAACAACCTGTTCAAAGGCATAAAGAAATACTCGAACAACGGCGGCGCGCTTCTCGGCGGGCTTATCGCCAACTCTATCAATCAGGGTTATTCCCGCGAGATAGTTGACGATTTCGCCGCAAGAACAAAAACGCAGATTATTCAGTATGTCCCTCGTTCAATCACGGTAACGCAGTCCGAACTGAAAGGCAAGACGACAATAGAAGCCGCGCCCGACAGCGAACAGGCAAAGGTTTATATTCAGCTCGCCGAGCGCATCGCCGCCCACGAGGAAAGCAAAGTCCCCGCACCGCTGGAACTTGACGAACTTCGGGCCTGGGCGGCGTCCTGGAGCGACAAACTGCTCCAACTCGAAACGGGCGTTGTAGTCGGCGGCGAACAAGCCGGTATTTAATACAATTAACAGGAGGGGTTTTATGAGATTGGCGTTCGCTTCCAATGATGGAGTGTTCGTATCACAGCATTTCGGACATTCACGAAGGTTTGTGATAGTGGACATAGATGAGAAAACCTATAGGTATTCGTTTGTCGAAGCAAGGGAAAATGACGCGCCCTGCAGCTTCGGCGAACACGATGAGGCAAAGTTTGAAAACAGCGTGGCACTCATTTCCGACTGCAAGGTCCTGTTTGCCGTCAAGGCGGGAAACCACGCAAAGGCGCGATTGCAGTTAAACGGCGTGCAGGTGTTGGAAAAGCCGGGTTTTATTGAAGAACTGATTGTGGAATACATAAAGTTCTTGAAGCGTCCGCTATTCGGTGAGCTAAAACGCCGCGATGTTATCGATGACCACCCCTGTTTCTCCGCAAAGGCGCACAACACAAAAGGCAGATTGCACCTGCCGGTAAGCCCGGCCTGCAATATCCGATGCCGTTTTTGTGCCAGGGCAATAAACGCAGACGAAAATCGTCCGGGCGTGGCGGCCGGCGTGCTGAAATCCGAAGAAGCAGTCGAAATAGTCGGGAAGGCCTTGGAACTCTGCCCCGAAATATCAGTCATCGGTATTGCCGGGCCGGGCGACACATTGGCAAGCGGACACGCAATAGAGGCGTTCCGGAATGTCCATGCCGCGTATCCCGATTTAATCAAGTGCCTTTCGACTAACGGGCTGGAACTGCCCGGCAAGGCGAAAGAACTGTGGGGCATCGGCGTTCGCACAATCACGGTAACGGTCAACGCGGCCACGCCGGAGGTGCTCCACAAAGTCGTGTCGTGGGTGAAAGGCGGACGCGACTTAATATCCGCGCAGCTTGCGGGGATACGGGAGTGTTCGGAAATCGGAATGGCCGTAAAAGTGAACACCGTGCTGATTCCGGGGATTAACGGCACGCACATCGCCGCAATCGCCAAGGCGGCAAAAGAAGCCGGGGCGGCAAGGCACAACATCATTCCGCTGATACCGCAGAATGAATTCAAGGGCACACCGCCGCCGACCTGTGAACAGATAGAAAAATCGCGGCAGGAAGCGGGGCAGTACCTTGAACAGTTCAGGCACTGCAAGCATTGCCGGGCAGATGCCTGCGGGATCCCCGGAGAGATTGATTTATCGAAACAGTTATATCAAAACCGTGAACTTGAAACATTCAGCCACGGATAAGGAGTTGGGGAACAGTATGAAAGAGAGGAAAACAAGCAATGTCAGAATTTTTAGAGCGCCCTAGAACTGCCTGCGCCCTCGCGGGCGCGTTATCGGCCATAGGCAATCTGCCGGATGTCATACCAATCGTTCACACCAGCATCGGCTGCGGCGGCAACCTCGCCAACTCCGTGGCGTTCGGGAGCGGATACTTAGGCGGCGGATACTGTAACGGCGGCCAGGCCCCAAGCACGGGCGTGACCGAAACAGAAATTGTGTTCGGAGGCGCCGACCGCTTGCAGGAGCAGATTAAAAACACACTCGAACTCATTGACGGCAAGCTGTATGTCGTGGCAACGGGGTGCATGACCGAGATGATAGGCGATGATACGGCGGGTGTCGTAAGCGAATTCCGCGACGAAGGTTATCCGATTCTTGCGGTAAGCACACCGAGCTTCAAAGGCGACAGTTATCACGGCTATGATATTGTGCTTGACGGCATATTCAACAAGTACCTGCCGAAAGCGGAGGATAAAAATCCAAAACTCATAAACATTTTCGGGCTTGTGCCGGGCTACGACCCGTTCTTTCGGGGGGACTTGGAAGAAATCGAACGCTTGCTGACGGCGATGGGGCTTGAGGTCAACACATTCTTTACGCCGGGTCAGACTTTCGAGAACCTGGCTTCCGCGCCGGGTGCCGCTCTGAACATAGTGCTGTCGCGGGTTTGGGGCGTGGAACTCGCCGAAAGGTTTGAGGAACGCCACGGCACGCCTTACTGGGTGACTGACTTGCCCATCGGCCCCGACGCAACGGATAAGTTATTGAGGGAAATCGCAGGCCGTTTCGGGCTTGACGCCGACAATGTAACAGAAAAAGGCAACAAGGAGTTTTACGGCTATTTCGAGCGATGTGCCGACGCGTTCTGCGATCAAGACTTGAAGTTTTATGCCATTACGGTCACAAACTCAACTTACGCCATACCGCTTGCCAGATTCGTAAGCCGCGAGCTTGGATGGGTCCATACCGGCAGCTTTGTGACGGACAAATTGGCGGACGCGCAAAAGTTGGCGCTGCAAAGTGAGATCCCGCTCAAATTCGCCACGGGCGTGCAGGAAATCGCGCGGTCAATAAACACCGATCACCCGCAAAATGGGGCGCAGAGATATTTTGACGACCTGTCGCCGCTCTACATCATAGGCAGCACGCTCGAAAAGCGGACTGCGGCAGCAAGAGGCGCAAAACACTTGTCTGTCAGTTTCCCGGCATACGACAGGCTGATAACCGACCGGGGCTATGCGGGCTATCGCGGCGGGCTTCACTTGTTTGAAGATTTAATCGGACAGATAATGGGGGTGAAACAATGAGCTATTACGAGAATGGAATACCGCCTGTACGCGACAGCCGTTTGAAAATGGGCGACAGCTATTCGGGTTCGGCCCTAGGCTTGGTGGAATGCGGGCGGGAAGGCTGCCTGCTCCAAAAGGGGCGTGGATTCTGGCAGGCAAATGCGTGCCAAATGGCGCTAAGCCTAATGATGGCGACGACTGTCGAGAATTCTGTCATTGTCATGCACGCGCCAGGCGGCTGCGGTGCGCTATTGCACTCGCTATCGGCACAATCGGCAAAGGGCAGAGCGCAGAGAGGGAAAACGCCCGCATCTGTGCCTTGGCTGTCTACAAATCTTTCGGAAGCGGATGTTATCGGCGGCGGAGAAAAGAAACTGCGTGAAACCATCGAATATGCCGACCGTGAGTTCCGCCCGGAGATAATATTCGTAGTCGTCACCTGTGCGCCGAGCATTATCGGCGACGATGTCGAGGAGGTGGTCAGGCAGGCGCGCCCGGCTGTTTCGGCTGACGTAGTAAGCCTTCACTGTCCGGGTTTCAGAAGCCGCGTTGTGGCAAGCGCGTACGATACGTTCTATCACGGGATACTTCGCGGGCTTAACCTCTCGCCGGAACCGCGGGCAGATTTCAGGCCGCCCCCAGAGGGCTGCCCCGACGATGGGCTTGCGGAAAAGAAGTATCGGTATCAAAAGAGCCGCACGGTCAATGTCTGGAACGCCACAAGCATCGGCGCGGCGGACGAAAAGGAAGTGGAACGCTTGCTGACTGCATTAGGGTTGAAAGTACGCTTCTTTGCGGAGTATTCGTCGCGCGATGAACTGCGGCTTGTCGCCGAGGCGGGGCTGAACGTCAGCATGTGTAACGTACACGACGACTATATGCTGAAATACCTCAAGGAGAAGTACGGCATACCTTATGTAATCGCGGGAATGCCCATCGGGTTCAGGCATACGAGGGAGTGGCTTTTGCGGATTGCCGGACACTTCGGGCTTGAAAAACAAGCGGGGACACTTGCCGATCATGAGGAAGGCTTGGCAAGGCGGGCAATAGAGCCGTTCCTAGAACAGGTAAGGGGCAAAAGCGTACTGATGTGCGGCGGGGTTGTCCGTGTCGGATCGGAAGCGACCGCGCTCTCGGAGTTGGGATTAAATGTACTCGGCATACGCGCATACCACTACGACGAGGGCGCGGAGCCTGTGTTCGAGGACGTGGGCGAAAACCTCCCCGATACGCCGGTATCGGTCAGCAATCAGTTGTTTGAGATGACGCACCAGATTAAGACACTGAGGCCCGACCTCGTTATCTCGCACAACGGCACTCAAGGGTATATCGCCAAGCTCGGCGTTCCGTCCATACAGCTATTCAATGTGGACAGTTCGTTCTTTGCGTACAGCGGCATATACCAAATCCTGCGGCGCATTGTGTTTGAGTTCAAAAACACCTCGTACCGCGAAAGGCTCTCACGGCACATAAAACTGCCGTACAGACAAAGTTACTTTGATGGCGATGCCTTCAAGTATATTAAAAATTAATTAAAACGGCTTTGAAACGAAGCGGGGCGGCGAATCAGCCGCAAATATGCCACTTTTTTAGCCGGAGAACAGTATTAGCCAGAGAACAGTATTAGCCATTAGCCGGAGAACAGTATTGGCCAGAAAACAGTATTAGCCAGGGAACAGTATAAAAAGGAGAAACCTATGATGAAACGTTTACTCGCATTCGCCGCCATCCTCGCGCTTTCGCTTACGGCCTGCGGCAACACTGCCGAACCTGCGGGCACCACAGATTCGGGCGACAACCCACAGCAGGCAATTGGCACGCCTGCCGTGGACGAAGCACAGCTTGAGGAAGAGGCGTGGAAAAAAGAGCCCGCCTATGGCACGACCATTCACGTTGGCTATGACGGCGGGCTTTGCCAGGCGGCAACCCCTCTCGCATACCTCAAAGGCTACTTCGAGGCTGAGGGATTGACGGTTGAACTTACCAAATCAGGCGACGGCACACAGGCGGCTGTCAGCGCGGCCCTTGCCGGCGGCAAAATTGACACGACTGCCGGAATGATTGCGGGATGGCTCAAACCCGCCACGAACGGCGTCGACCTGCGCTTTACTGTTGGGCTTCACACGGGCTGCTCATCGGCGTTCGTGCTTGCCGATTCGGACATTACAGGATTTGTAGAGGGCCAGACAGTTGGATTTGCCGGCGGTATCGGCGGTGTTTACAACAACATAGGTTTAGTATTCGCCGCCCGTGAAGGGTTCACGCAGGGCCAACTTGTATGGAAAGACTTCGGCGATGCCTCGGCGCTTCTCGGCGTCCTTCAAAACGGCGAAGCTGATGTGGCCGTACTGGGAGACCAGTTGGCTGAAAAGTGGGTCAACGAGGGTACAGTCAAACGTATCTATTCACAGCACGAGGGCAAATTCGCGGACGACGCTTGCTGCATACTGTCCATACGCGGTGACTTCTACGACGCAAACCCGATAACTTCAAAGAAAATAAGCCGCGCAATCTATCAGTCGGCTAAATGGATTGACGCAAGCGACGAAAACAAACGGGAGGCCGCCCAGCTGCTTCTCGATAACGGACATATTTCCGGAACCGTCGAATACGCCGTATCGCTGATGAAACTGTTCAAGTTCGGCCTTGATACCGAAACGACCGAAAAATCCGTCTACACATCGGTAGACGAGTATAAACAACTCGGCATTATTGATCCGTCAATAAACGCCGACGATGTCAAAGCGCAAATTTGGAACCCGCTTGACCTCGAATAAATATCAAATACTCCGCGCCGCTGCCGTTTGTCAGGCGGCAGTGCGGAGAACGGTATAAAGGAAGATATTTGCATGAAAAACAATATAAGCGCTTGGGAACTGAAACAAATAGAGGCAAAGCCTCAGACACTAAAGTCTAAGCTGTTTGATTGGCTCGTGAGTTTCATGCCCATACTCATGGCTTTGCTTGTGCTTTTGCAGTACAAATTGGTTCCCAACAAAAAGGTGCTGATTTCATTCAAAGTCTACGAGCCGACTAACCTGTACGCTTGGTTTATCGGAGTTTTTCTTGCCGCGTTTGCGGGGCTGTTTATTGCTTCGCTCTTTTCGAAGAAGGTCTTTGGGAAGTGGCGGAATGCCGCCCCGCTGCTTACGGCAGTGTTCCTGCTTTTGCTTGCCTATGATTTCGCGACGCTGAAAGCGCGGCTCCTGCATGCCACATACTTCCCGGCAATCGACGACATACTGAACGCCCTTATTGCGGAGCGGGCGCAGCTTTGGATAAACTCCCGGCATTCGCTGATCTTGCTGTTCACCGGGTATTTTTCTGGCGTGATCGCGGGGCTGTTTTGCGGCATACTTTCAGGCTACATCAAGAAAGTCCGCTATTGGGTAATGCCGCTCATAAAAGTCTTGGGCCCGATACCGGCAAACACTTGGCTGCCGATTATACTTGTCCTGCCGTTCATATCCCTGTTCCAAGGCGCGGTGTTTATCATCGCCCTCGGCGTATGGTACCCGGTAACGATGACGACCATGAACGGCGTGATAAATATCCCCATGCATAACTACGAAGCCGCGAAGACATTCGGCGTGGGCAAGCTATCAATGATCTATAAGGTCGCAATCCCTGCCTCGTCCCCGTTTATCTTCCAGGGCTTGACACAAGGTATGAGCATAGCCTGTACGGTCCTGCTTATTGCCGAGATGATGGGCGTTGAGGCGGGCGTGGGCTGGTATATCAACTGGCAGCGCGGTTATGCGGACTTCGCGAAGGTGTACGCCGCTATCGTCATTCTCTGCGTAACATTCTTTGCGGTAAATACAATGCTGAACGCTATCAAAAATAGGGTTCTGCGCTGGCAGGAGGATAAAGTATGAGTGTAAAGATTGAAAGCCTAACAAAAATATTCGCAAAACAAATCGAAGAGGGGACACTGACAGCCCTCGATAATATAAACCTTGAAATCAAAGACGGCGAGTTTGTATCGCTGCTCGGCGCGAGCGGCTGCGGAAAGTCAACATTGCTTCGCATTATTGCGGGGCTTGAAATCCCGACACAGGGCGCGGCCCTGTTTAACGGCGAGAGAATCGAAGGCACAAGCCCGAAACGCGGCCTTGTGTTTCAGGAACACACGCTCTTCGCGTGGCTGACTGTCAGGCAGAATATCGAATTCGCCGCAAAAGCTACCAAGAGACTAAACAGCAGAACCGAAATATCAAACTGGCTTGAAGTGGCGGGGCTGACTGAGTTTGCAGACAATTACCCTCATCAGCTGTCTGGCGGCATGCGTCAGCGCGCCGCGCTCGTAAGGGCCTTGGCGGTTTCCCCTGAAGTGTTGTTGCTCGACGAACCGCTTGGCGCGCTTGACAGCTTCACCCGCATGCATCTGCAAGATGAACTGATACGGCTGTGGAAGGGGCGCGGCAACACGATGGTGATGGTGACGCACGATATTGACGAGGCGATTTATTTAAGTCAGCGAATTGTCGTAATGTCGCCGCGCCCGGGCAGGATTGCCAAAATACTCGAAGTGCGTATGAGCTATCCGAGAAACCGGGCGGTGGGTGATTTTACGGCACTTAGAACGCAAATACTGAAACTTATGGATTTCGCGCAGGATGTGCAAGAAGAATACACGATTTAACCAATACTGCTCTCCGGCTAAAATCATGGCATCTTCGCGGCCGGTCCGCATTAGCCGGAGAACAGGCTTCCGGGCAGTGTGCCAAAACGTACCGTCCCTTTTGTCACTTTTGTCATTTCCGGCGGGTTTTTGGATACGATAGAAGGGGCGGCACGGCCTGGCACATTCAATGTGACAGAACGTACCGTCCCCTTTGTCATGCAGTTGTCAAAACGTACCGTCCCCTTTGTCACTCATTGTCACTCAGGGGATTCCTGCCAATGTCTTGTATGTGTCTTTAAGGCGCAGGTACAGTTCCTTGTAAAGGCTGAAATATGGCTTGTAGCGTTCGCCCGCCTTCTCGTCAGGCATGAGCGGCGCCGATTTCTTGACGACTGCGGCACAGGCCTCCTCCACGGACGAGAAGATTCCGGTCCCGACGCCGGCCAGCAAGGCTACCCCAAGCGCCCCGCCCTCGTCGGCCGTGAGCGTGTTTACGGGGCATTCATACAGATCCGCAAGCATCTGGCGCCATAGCCGGCTCCTGCCGCCGCCGCCCGTGGCCGTCATGTCGGAGACGGGCACGCCCATCTCCCGGAAGACATCCACGCATTCGCGCTGCGAAAACGCGACGCCTTCAAGCACCGAGCGTATCAGATGGGCACGGCCGTGCATGGCGGACAGGCCGAAGAACACGCCGCGGCAGTCCGGATCGGGATGCGGCGAGCGCTCGCCCATCAGGTATGGCAGGAACAGCAGCCTGTCGGCGCCGATGGGGATCCCCGCTGCCAGGCCTGTCATTATTTCATAGGGATCGACCCCTAGCTTTTCCGCTTCCGCGATCTCAGGCGCACAGCAGTTGTCGCGCAGCCACTTGAGCGAGAGGCCCGCGCCCTGCGTGCAGCTCATGACGGTCCATTTGCCGGGGACGCTGGCGCAGAGGCTGTGCACACGGCCCTTCATATCGATCCGGATGCTGTCGGATACAGCGTATACAACGGCCGAGGTGCCTATGGTCGTGAAGGCCGTGCCTTCGCTCACGACGCCCGTGCCGACGGCCGCCGCAGGGTTGTCGCCCGCGCCGCCCACGACAGGGGTGCCCACCGCGAGCCCGGTCTCGGCCGCTGCGGCGCTGTGCACCTTGCCGGTCACGTCCGGCGACTCGTGCATTTCCGCCAGCAGGCTGCGGTCGATGGAGAGCTTTTCGAGGATCTCGCTGGACCAGCACCGCCCCCCGACATCCATCAGCTGCATGCCGGAAGCGTCGCTGACCTCGGTGGCGAATTCGCCGGTCAGGCGGTAGCGTATATAGTCCTTGGGCAGCAATATGTGGGCGCAGCGCGCGTAGATATCGGGCTCATTGTTCTGCACCCACAATATCTTCGACGCCGTGAACCCGGTCATCGGCGGGTTCGCCGTTATCTCGATCACGCGCTTCTCGCCTATGAGGCGGTTCATCTGATCGCATTCCGCGCCCGTGCGCTGATCGCACCAGATTATGGACGGCCTGAGCGGGCGGCCGTCGCGGTCGAGCATGACGAGGCCATGCATCTGCCCGGACAGGCCCACGCCCGCGACATCGTCCGGGCTGGCGCCGCTCTTCGCAAGCACCGCCTTGAGCCCTTCAGCCGCCGCGCGCCACCAATCCTCAGGATCCTGTTCGGCCCACCCGTTATGTGGCTGGTACATCGGGTACTCGACCGTCTTGGAGGCTATGGGAGTGCCCAAATCGTCGAAAATCACGGTTTTTGTACCGGACGTGCCGGTATCGATCCCAATAAGATATTTCATTCTGAACCTCCGTCCCGCCGCCGGCGAAAGGCCGTCCCGCCAGCGGCCAAAGATTATGCGCCGCCCCGCCGCCGGCGGGGGGGCATATGCCAAAGCGGAGGGCCGCGCCTAAACGCCTGCCCCCCGCATTGTTGCCATATGTCATCCAAACAGGACCTGATTGAAGACGCTTTCCAGGTACTCCTGCTCGCCGGAGCCAGGCAGGGCAGGGGCGCCAAGCCTTTCGGCCTCGGCCGCGAGCTCCGCCAATGTAGCCTTGCCGCTGCGTATCTGTGCGCCTATGCCGCTTTCGAAGCTGGAATAGCGCTCCTTGATGAAGGCGTCGATGCGCCCGTCGGCGATAAGCGCGTCGGCCTTGATCAGCCCGAGCGCGAATGAGTCCATGCCGAGGATGAAGGCCTTGAACATATTGTCGAAGGTGTAGCTCGGACGCCTTGTCTTCGCGTCGAAGTTCAGGCCGCCATTCTTCATGCCGCCGGCCTTCAGGATCTCGTACATCGCCAATGTCGTGTCATACACGTTGAACGGGAACTCGTCTGTGTCCCATCCGAGCAGCAGATCGCCCTGGTTGGCGTCGACGCTGCCGAGCATGCCGTTGATGGCGGCGACCCTCAGCTCATGCTGGAAGGTGTGCCCCGCAAGGGTGGCATGGTTGGCTTCTATATTGATCTTGAAATCCTTGTCGAGGCCGTACTGCCGCAGGAAGCCGATAGAGGTGGCAGTGTCGAAATCGTACTGGTGCTTGGTGGGCTCTTTCGGCTTGGGCTCGATGAAGAAATCCCCCTCGAAGCCTATGCTGCGGCCGTACTCCACAGCGAGGCGCATGAGGTTGGCGATATTTTCGAGCTCGAATTTCATGTCGGTGTTCAAGAGGGTCTCGTAGCCTTCGCGCCCGCCCCAGAAGACGTAGCCTAGCCCGCCCAGCTTGACAGTGAGCTCAAGCGCCTTCTTGATCTGTGCGGCGGCGAAGCAATAGGCCTCGGCGGAGTTGGAGCTTCCGGCGCCGTTCATGAAACGGGGGCTGCTGAACAGGTTCGCCGTGCCCCACAGCTGTTTCTTGCCGGTCTCCTTCATCTTCTCCTGGATATGGTCCGTTACCTTGTCGAGCCGCGCATTCGTCTCGGAAATGCTGTCCGCTTCGGGCACAAGGTCCACGTCATGGAAGCAGAAATAGTCGATGTCCAGCTTTGTCATGAACTCGAAAGCCGCATCCACCTTCGCCATCGCATGCTCGACAGTGCCAGGGGCGGCCCCGAAACCCTTGTCGGCGGTCCCGACGCCGAACATGTCCGTCCCGGTGGCGCACATATTGTGCCACCACGCCATCGCGAAGCGCAGATGCTCTTTCATAGGTTTGCCCGCAACCACCTTCCCGGCATCGTAGTACTTGAAAGCAAGAGGATTGTCGCTCTTCGGCCCCTCAAAGGTGACCACTGGAAG
>JAIRSA010000104.1 GCA_031255695.1 Eubacteriales Family XIII. Incertae Sedis bacterium
TCGTAATCCTTGCCTTCCATGCCCTTTACGAAGCTGGAGCCCATCACTGCTGTCAGGTAGGGGTCTTCGGAATAGGATTCGTCGTTGCGCCCCCAGCGCGGGTCGCGCGAGAGGTTGATGGTCGGCGAGTAGAATGTGAGCCTCAGCCTGTTGTTGGTGGTCCTTTCCCTGGCCTCGTCGCCGATCTCGGAAGCTTCACGATAATAAAGTTCGGGATCCCATGACGAGCCTGCGGCATAGCTCACGGGGTATGATGTGGAATTCTGCGTGTTGCTCCCGCGGCTGTAGCCGTGTATGGCCTCATTCCACCATGTGTTTGCTGAGATGCCCAGGGCGGGTATCGCCGGCGTCGAGTTTATGGCCTGGGACGCCTTCTGCGTGGCGGTCATCCGCGCCACCATGTCTGCGGCACGCTCTTCAAAGCTGTAGTTTTCTTTGTCCTGATAGATGGGGATCTCGTCTGCGGCGGCTGCGTCCAGCCCCTGCATCGGCAGCAGCTGCGAAGCGGGCGAAGCCGGAATGTAGGCAATGGCCATCACTAGCGAAAGCAGTATTGCAGACATGCGCCTAAAATTTAATTTCCTCATTTTGGCTTGAACCTCCTTGGTCTGTCTGACAGCCCCTCCCACGTCCATGCACACGCTGCCGGCCTGCCGGCCACCGGCCGCTCAAACAGCGGCACGGCTGGATCCGGATGCGGGATCCTGGCGCAGAAGGGCTAATGCCGGCCTGCAAAGCCGGCGCTAAACGATTTTTTTCTGGGACATGCGGGCCCCCGTCTGGCACCCCGGCCAGATCCTGCCCTGGCGGCACGCGCCTGGCGCTTCGCCAAGCCTGCCACCCGCCGGGATCGCGCCTGGCGCTTCGCCAAGCCTTCCCCCCGCCGGGATCGCCGCCATGTTTTGCTGAAAACTAAATGTTGTGCCGTGCAACTGCACAGCACCGATATGCCGTCCCCCTCCTTGTGCGCGAGCACAGTACGCATAGATAGGCCGGCGGCAAAATAGTGTCAATCCCCGCCCAGCGCCGCGTCTGCCAGTACAAAACACCCCCTTCCATTGCCACGGCATGCGGCCGTGCAGCGCTGCCCGGTTTATGATCCAATTGTATAAAATGAGGCTTATGATGAGGCTTATGCTGTTCTCCGATTTGGGCTGGCGGACAGCATTGCATTTCAATCCGAACCATTCCTTACGTCGTATTATATCCTTAATCGCCGGAAAAGTAAATAGGAAATTTTCTGCCAAAAGGGCGGCAGCCTTATGCGCCAAGCGCGGCGGGGACAGGCATGCGGCGGCGCTGTATTGGGCCTGCGGCCGAACATCCCGGCGGCGCTCGGCCGCGGGCCCGAAAAGGCGCCCAAAAAAATCGGCAAAAAAAATAATCCAAAATTCACTCCATAAATGATTTTTGCCGTCATTATGTGCTATAATATTACTCGATTCGTAGAAGCGCCGCCAATATCGTTATTGTCATGCCGATCCAGGTCCGAATTGGCGCATGCCGGCGGATCGGCGTGTATTGCCCCATCCGGGCGCGGGCGGCCTCGCCTGGGTTCTTGTCTGCGGGCAGTATTGCATCTTGTAAAGGAGGATCAGTTCTTTGGAAACATTTTTAGTAGCCGCTCCTGTGTCGGCCATTCTGGCCTTGCTCGTCGCATACGGGCTGTCGCGCTGGATCAGCAGCGTGGATCCCGGCAACGATAGGATGAAGGAGATCTCGGGGTATATCAGAGAGGGGGCCATGGCTTTCCTTAGGCGGGAATACAAAACCATGGCGATCGTAATCATAGTCCTTTTTTTAGTGCTCGGTTTTGGCATCGGCTGGCTCACGGCCGGGCTGTATGTGCTCGGCGCGCTTTTCTCGGTGCTCGCCGGGTATTTTGGCATGAGGGTGGCGACCAAGGGCAACGTGAGGACCGCCAGCGCCGCCAAGTCCGGCGGTATGACAGATGCGCTTAAAGTCGCGTTCAGGAGCGGCGCCGTCATGGGCCTCTGCGTAGCCGGCCTTGGCCTTCTCGGCATCGGCGGCATATTTGTCATCATGGGCGTGGATTCGGCGTCCGTCATAACCGGCTTCGGCCTCGGCGCCTCTTCGATGGCGCTCTTCGGGCGTGTGGGCGGCGGCATATACACCAAGGCTGCCGACGTCGGCGCGGATCTTGTCGGCAAGGTTGAAGCCGGCATCCCGGAAGACGACCCGCGCAACCCCGCCGTAATAGCCGACAACGTAGGCGACAACGTGGGCGATGTCGCGGGCATGGGCTCCGATCTGTTCGAATCGTACGTCGGCTCGATCATATCGGCGGTGACGCTCGCCGCCATAATCCCCACCGTCGTCCCGACATTCGGCAAGGAATTCCCGCTTGAGCCCGTAGTGGGCGCGGGCTTCGCGCTGATCCTGTCCGCCGTCGGCATCATCGCCTCCATCATAGGCATAATGCTCGTCGGCAGGGGCAAGACAGACAACCCCGCCGGCTCGCTCAACGCCGGGACCTACATCAGCAGCATACTGGTCATCATATGCTCGCTGGTGCTCAGCAAGCTCTTCTTTGACAACTACAACTGCGCCGTGGCCGTCATCGCCGGCCTACTCGTAGGCGTCGCGATCGGCAAGATCACGGAGCTGTACACGTCCGGCGACTATAAATCCGTGAAAAAGATCGCCGAGCAGTGCCAGACCGGCCCCGCGACGACGATCATAAGCGGCTTCGGGGTGGGCATGCTTTCGACCGTATGGCCGATCATCATGATATCCATCGGCATACTTGCCGCCAATGCCTTCGCCGGCCTCTACGGGATCGCGCTCGCTGCGGTGGGCATGCTTTCGACGACGGGCATGGTCGTCGCGGTCGATGCCTACGGCCCTGTGTCCGACAATGCCGGCGGCATCGCGGAGATGTCCGAACTCCCGAAGGAAGTCCGCGCCATCACCGACAAGCTGGACGCGGTAGGCAACACGACTGCCGCCATCGGCAAAGGCTTCGCCATAGGTTCGGCCGCCCTGACGGCGCTCGCGCTGTTCGCGTCATACTCGCAGGTTGTCGGGCTCACGGCCATCAGCCTGCTCAGCCCGCTCGTCATAGCCGGGCTGTTCATCGGCGCGATGCTGCCCTTCCTCTTCTCTGCCTTGACAATGAATTCGGTCGGCAAGGCCGCTTACCAGATGATCGAAGAGGTCCGCCGCCAGTTCAAGGCCGACGCGGGCATCATGGCAGGCACATCGAAGCCCGACTACGCCAGGTGCGTCGATATAAGCACGAAGGCCGCCCTTAAAGAGATGATCGCGCCTGGGCTTCTGGCGATCATCGCCCCATTGGCCGTGGGCCTGCTGATGGGCGCGGAAGCGCTCGGCGGCATGCTCGCGGGCGCATTGGCGGCAGGCGTGCTGGTCGCCATCATGATGGCGAACGCAGGCGGCGCCTGGGACAATGCCAAGAAATTCATCGAAGAGGGCAACTACGGCGGGAAAGGCAGCGATCCGCACAAGGCCGCCGTCGTCGGCGACACGGTCGGCGACCCGTTCAAGGACACATCCGGCCCTTCGATAAACATCCTGATAAAGCTCATGACCATAGTAGCAGTCGTCTTCGCGCCTATATTCATCGCGGTGAACGGCGGGGCCGGGCTGCTAGGGCTGTAAGCCGCCATGCAGATCCCTCTGCATGCGGATATGATAATGAAGGAGCTCTCGGCGCATGGGCATCAGGCCTACGCCGTCGGGGGCTGCGTGAGGGACAGCCTTCTCGGGCTCATCCCCCACGACTGGGATATATGCACGTCAGCAACGCCCGGACAGGTATGTGAATGCCTGTCCGGGCGTTGGCGCATTTCCGCCACCGGCATCCGGCACGGCTCCGTCACGGCATCCGCAGATGGCGTGCCCCCCATCGAGATCACAAGCTTCCGCGCCGACGGCAGCTACAGCGACAGCCGGCACCCGGATCAGGTGCGCTTCGTCAAGTCGCTGCGCGTGGATCTGGCCCGAAGGGACTTCACGATGAACGCGCTCGCCTACGCCCCCGATGCGGGGCTTATAGACTATTTCGGCGGCGAAAGCGATCTGAGGGCCGGGCTGATAAGGGCCATAGGCGATCCTAGCACACGCTTCCAAGAAGACGCCCTGCGCATCATGCGGGCGCTCAGGTTCGCTGCCACCTACAGCTTCGAACTCGAAACGGGCACGGCGGCGGCCGCCCGCGCCCACGCCGGGCGCCTGGCAGTAATCGCCCCCGAGCGCATAAAGCCTGAGTTTTTCAAACTGCTCGCAGGCGCGGGCGCCGCTGCCGCCCTCAGCACATGCCCCAGCGCCATCACAGCCTTCCTGCCCGAAATACTCCCGCTGCTCCCCGAAACAGGCA